>JBDGYW010000014.1:0-39384 GCA_039588935.1 Gemmatimonadota bacterium
AGCACGGACGGTGGCTGGAGTGCACCTGAGGCGGTGCCATTCACCAGCGACGCACTCGACGACGGTCCGACATTCTCCCCCGTCGACGGGCGCCTCTTCTTTGGATCACGACGCCCGACGGTGCCCGGGGCGGAGCCACACGTAACAACTGACCTCTGGTACGTGTCGAGAGGCGGCGACACCTGGGGAGAGCCAGCTCGACTCGGCCCGCCGGTCAACAGTGATGCCAGTGAGGGATTCCCGTGCTTCGCGGCCGACGGCACCATGTATTTCCATTCGCACCGGGGCGGTGACTCCACACTCGCCGACATCTATCGCGCCCGGTGGAACGGGCAGGAATTCGAGGAGCCGGAGGCTCTGCCCGCGCCAATCAATACGCAGCTCTACGAGGCCGGCCCCTACGTCGCCCCCGACGATAGCTACCTGATATTCATGCAGGTCGACTTCACCGAGCCGGTAGCAATCAGGCTCAACCTCACGTTCCGCATCGACGAAGACACGTGGACGGAGCCTATCGACCTGGCCGAGGAACTCGGCCTCCCGCGAGCTGATCTTCTACTCGGTCGTGTGTCGCCGGACGGGAAGTATCTCTTCCTGCTGGCTGGTGGGGATGTGTACTGGGTCGATGCGGGCATCATAGCGGAGCTGGGTGGGCGCTAGCCGGCAAAGTACGCTGCGCCCTGGCCTAGTGCCCCGGCCAAAGCAGTCAGAAACTCGTTATCCGAGGTCGGCCGGACGTGTAATGCCGCTGCGAACCCTTTAGGCATTTCTCCGCGCCCGTGACATGGGCATCAAAACGGCTTTTTCCCTCCCCAACTCGCGTGAGATGCATGTCGGCACGCCCGAACGCATTCTCAGCAGCCATGACGAGATTCACATCAATCTTACATCATCTCGTTGTAAACGTGTAACGTATCAATGCAGCATTATAATATTTCATTGTAAGGTGTCTATATATCATTGTATGTCTACTGTATTTTATTGTATACTTAATATATTACTGTGGAGGCATCCATTGATTTGTCGCAGGCTTGATATAGTCTATTGTAAGCCTGCAGAGTCTGCTTGCACGCTTGAAACGCCCCTTGGAAAGCCGAAACTCACGTCTCGAAAGCGTGATTCAGCATCCGAAAGGCGTGCCTTCGGCCAAGTAACCAGTCTCCATCCACACACCACTCGAGGAAACCACGATGGCCCGGTTCCCCAGGAATGAACCTGAAATCGACGAGCTGGCTGAATCTATGATCCGCGGGTTCGAATCTCACGCAGATGAATTCCCAACCCCGCCGGTGAAACTGGAACAGCTCAGGGCATCGCTCGAAGCCTTTCGTTCCACCGCCTTCGCATCTCAAACGGCGTGGGCCGAAGCACGGCTGGCCACGCAGAAAAAAGGCGAGACCCTGAAGAAGCTCGTAGGCGAGATGAAAACCAACCTCCGCTACGCCGAGAATACCTGCGGCTATGACAATGCGACTCTCAAGCCTCTGGGCTGGGGAGGGCGAGGAGCGAAGAAAGCGATGGAAGTACCCGGTCAGACCGCCGGCCTAGCGATTATCAAAGAGGGACCGGGATGGATCGAACTCAGCTGGGATAAACCTATCGGCGGCGGCGAGGTCAGGGCATACAGGATCGAGCGATGCAGCCGCGGCGGTGAACGATGGGAAATCGCCGGAATGTCGACCGCAACGAGAGCGAAACTCGAGAAGCAGGAACGCGGAGTGCAGTGGATGTACCGGGTGGTAGCCGTCAATGCGGTCGGCGAGGGGATGGAGAGTGCGACAGCGGAAGCGGTGTTGTGAAAAGCACCTGCCCGATGAACGCTTGGACTCCACGAGTGCGAATGGCCCGGTACTACCAACAGCGCCTACGAAGGCGCGCGCCTGGAGAGCAGTCTAGAACGACATCGAACAACGACAAAATGCCGTGATTTCGCGGTGGAATGCCGCAACCTGCCGTAGTTCAACACCCCGAATGTCGTACTTTGCCGTGATAAATCGACAGTCAATTCGACAGTCATTGGGTTACCAACGCGTACGCGAGGAAGACGCGCCTACTCGCTCCTTAACACCTCCACAGGATCCACTTTGGCTGCACGCCAAGCAGGAATGGAACTGGCCAATCCTGCGACAAACAGCAGCGTGACGGTCACGAACGCTAGAACGAGAGGATCTCTCGGTGAGGTCTGGAACAACATTGGTTCAACGGCGCGGCCTGCGGCAAGAGAGATCGTTACGCCGAGAGCGATCGCCACTGCCATCAGTCCAATTGCCTGCCGGAACACCATGGTGACGATCTTGTCGGACGAGGCACCGAGGGCGGAGCGAATGCCCAGTTCGTGCGAACGTTGTGCAACATCGAATGCGAGCAAGCTGTAGAGGCCGACCGTTGTGATGATGAGGGCCAGGGCACCGAAAACTGTGAACATGGTTGCACCGAGCTTCCAGGACCGCATTTCGGGATCGATCAAGTCCGTCAGGGGTCGCAGCGTGACAGACCGAATGCTCGGATCTACTCCGAGAACAGCACGGCGTATCGCCCCCAGTGGCATGGTTACGCCGTCCTTCGCACGCACGAGGAACGCGTCCGGTTCGTATTCGAGTATGCGTTGCTCAATCGGCACGTAGTACTGCATGCTTGTTTCCCCGACGAGCTTCCTCTCGCGGGCATCGCGTGCGACTCCTAAGACATTGGCACACGGTGGATCATCTGAACCGATCTTCAGACACTTGCCGATCGCGTCGCCGTCGGGCCAAAGCGCGCGCGCCATGGATTCGTTTATTACGGTTACACGCGGAGCATTTAGGACATCGGCAGAGGTGAAGCCGCGTCCTCGAAGGATCGGAATCTGCAGCGTTGCGAAGTAATCCGCTGTCACACCATGGCCGAACGCTTCGTCATCGCTGATCGGGAGCGAGTCGAGGCCTGGCACGCTGAGATGCTCGAGTACGAAGCTATCGAACAGCAGACCAACCGATGCGGTGGCGGATTCCACGGTTGGCATGGTGTTCAACCGCTTGACCGATCGCATGTAGATATCGGTCGCCGCATTTGTCTCTGCTTCGGTTTGGCGGAACTCGAGTGCACCCAAAAACACACCGTCGGGGTTCAGTCCAAGATCAAGCGATTGTGCCCGGCCCAAGCTTCGAACAAACAGCCCAGCCCCCACCAACAACGCCAGGGAGAGAGTCCCCTGGGCTAGCAGGAAGGCGAGCCGTGTTTTCGAACGGCGTGACGTTGCACCCTGTCCGCCATCCCGCAGGGCCTCTGTGAGGTCGGCGCGGCTCGTCTGTGTTGCTGGAACCACTCCGGCAATCAGTCCTGTGGCAACGGATGCAATCAGTGTGAAAAGGAGTACACGTGGATCCACGATTGATTCCGCCCAGTACATGTCAGGGAGCAGTGTCGTGCGGATGAGGTCGGCACTCCACTGTGCGAGGAGTACACCAGCGATGCCACCCAGACCGGCCAACAAAATGCTCTCGGTGAGCAGCTGGCTCACCAGCCTGGCGCGGGATACGCCCAGAGCGAGATGGATCGCGATCTCCCTGCGCCGGCGCATGCCGCGGGCGAGCATGAGGTTGGCCACGTTCGCGCAGGCGATCATCAGAACAATCAACGAGACCCCCGCAAGCCAGTATGATACGACGGTTTCATCAGGGGCGTTCGGTGCACGAGCCGGCTTTAGCGAGGCAGCTGTGATGGTGGTATTCTCGTCATTGAGTTCAGACTCTGCTCTTGCTCCTAGATGTATTGCAGTTGCCTCCGCTTCGGCCACCTCGACACTCACCCCTTGACCGAGTCTCACAATGGGCGTCAGCCACCAACGGGTGCGGCTTGTCGCCCACCCTGGTGAGGTGACTTCATGCGCGGCTGCATGCAGAGGAAGCCACAGGTCCACCGGCGCCACCTCAGCTCCAGTGAAACCGCGGGGGGCGACTCCAACTACCGTGTACGTTCCATTGCCGATTGTGAGCGAACGGCCGAGCACTCCGCTGGTGCCACCAAAGTGACTGCGCCAGAAATCGAAGCCGAGCACAGCCACGCCGTTCGCACCAGCCAAATCATCGTCTTCATCGTAGAGGCGTCCCAGAACGGGCTTGACACCCAACAGAGGGAAGAATGACGCTGTCGCCAGCGTCGCATATATACGGGTTGCTTCTTCTCCGCTCCCCAGGCTGAGTTCCCGGCGGGAATATGCGGCTCTGAGATCGAATGACTGGCACGCTTCAAAATCCTGGATGTCGGCATAGGGGAAACTGCTCACGGCCCTCGGCCTGCCGAACCACCTAACATTCTTGAACAGCTTTCGAACCTGATCCGCATCCTCAATGCCCGAAGGAGGTCGCAGAAGCAGCCGGTCAATCACGCCGAACATCGTTGCGTTTGCACTGATTCCGAGGCCGAGAGTAAGCACTATGGTTGCGGTGAACCCAGGCGAGCGCCGCGCTGCGCGGAGAGCGTAGCGGACGTGTTGCCGTAATGTTGCCAACAACGGGAGGCGTTGTATCGGCCCTCGAACGGAGCCGGGTCCACTCGGCGTGCGCTCGCTTCGCCGTGTGCCTCCGAACGCCCTGTTTCTCCTGAATGTGCGGGCCCATTCCCTCACGGCCGTTCGAAGTAGGTCCAACGTCTCTCGGGCCCAGAATAGCATGATGGAGCTTGCTGACCCGCTTTGCTCACCAGCCATCCTCTCGCTCACTGTGTCGAGCATCTCGGTACTGAACTGCAATCTGAACTTCGGCGGGCAAAGAAGCAGAAGGGACCTGTAGATGGAGTAAGGAATCGAAGGAGGTGTCATCATTGCCCCTGACCTGGGACCGATGCGATCGTTGCCTTGGCCGCTACGACGAGTTGCTCGAGCCGCTTCGTTTCAGCTTGAAGGATATCGCGGCCGATGTCGGTTATGGAGTAGAAGCGTCTGCGGGAATCACAAACACTGTCTTCAGGAGGCTCGACCTCCGCAATGAGCCTTTCTTCCTGCATGCGGCTGATCGCCGAGTAGAACGTGCCGGTACCTGGGTTGCCCGGGTAGGTCGGGTTCTCGCGAACGGCTTTGATGATCGCGTATCCGTGTAAATCCCGATCCGATAAGGCGAGGAGGATTTGGAACGACAGATGCGTGAGCGGAAGTGTCCGTTCGACTTCGCCAGATTGCTTCACTTTCAGCCGCTTTCGTAGTTCAATTCACAAACAACCGACCATCGGTCTACCGAACATCGGTATAGATGACACAAACCTAATGGCGTGTCAGATTCTGTCAAGCGTGGGACATTGTCAACTTAGCGTGGCTCGACGGAAGGTGGTCGAGTAGCTCAGCCATTTGGCTTTCGCCCTCACAGATCCGTACGTGCGGCTTTCCCGCATACGGCTCTTCCCGAGGGTGACCCAAGTCAGCCACTGTTGACGCCACAAGGATGAGTGATACACGGAGCCGGCAAGGGAAAGCGGGTAAGCAGAGTGCTGAAGTCTGCCCAATTCATGCGCCGTTGACTTCGGCGCCGAAGGGCCCGGAACCAGTTACGCAGTACTCCCCGGTAGAAGGCGTTCAGCCGGCGGAAGTTGCTCGGGAGGCCATAGTACCCGTAATGGCCACGCAGCACCTGACACAACCACTGGTGCTGCATCGCCACCGGAAGGTGCATACGACGCCGAGCTTCCCGCCCCACCAACGTCAGCTTACGCGTCAGTCGTTGGCTCTGTGTCTTACGCTTGACCACGAACCGTCCATCCCGGGTCCAACCGCAGTAGTGGGTGAACCCTAAGAATGCGAACGTTGCCGGACGCCGTGCGCCCCGTCGTCGGCGAGCAACGGCCGGTAACCGACCAAACTCGATCAGGCGGGTCTTCTCAGCGTGGAGCTGCAGCTGGAACTTCGCTAATCGCCCCCGAAGATCAACCACCATCCTTCGTGCATCCTGTGCATTCTGGAAGCCCATCACGAAATCGTCAGCATAGCGCACGATGATGACTCGCCCGCGCGCCTTGCGCTGCCGCCAGCGATGAACCCATAGATCCAGCACATAATGCAGAACGATGTTGGCCAGGAGTGGACTGATGCCCGCTCCTTGCGGCGTCCCCCGCACCGTCTCACATATCTCACCACTCTCCAGAACGCCGGCCTCGAGCCATTGGCGGATAAGCCGCAGGACTCGCAGATCGGCAATCCGGTGCGCAATCATTCGCATTAGCCACTCGTGGTCAACCGAGTCGAAGAATCTGCGAATGTCGGCATCGAGCACCCAATTCACACACTGCGTCATCAGCGCCGTATGTAACGCCGCCAGCGCTTGATGCGGACTCCGCTTGGGTCTAAACCCGTACGAAAATCCGAGGAAATCTACCTCGTAGATGGCACTGAGCACCTCGGCCAACGCACCTTGGACAACCTTATCTTCAAGGGCAGGAACACCGAGTGGCCGTTGACCACCGTCCGACTTGGGGATGTACACTCGACGCACCGGCAGCGGCCGGTAACGCCCCGTGTGTACCCGCTCGCAGAGCTCTTGCAGATTGGCTTGCAAGTCCTCTTCGTAGCTGCTTACTGTCTCCCCATCGACTCCCGCACTCGCGCTGCGCTTCAGACGTCGAAACGCCCGCACGAGCGCCGCCACATCAACATGATGCAGCAACGCGGTGAACCGGGTCTGCTGGTCACGTCTGGCTGCCTTGTTCACCCGCAAGAGGTTTGGCGGCAGGGTTGCCCGGCTCTGCGTCCGGCCCTTTGCCTTCTCCTGCAGGATCCCCTCGGGCCGGCCCCTTCCCTCCACCATCTCGTTGCCTTCGATGGCTTCCACGGTACTATGAACCGGTCCGACTCCCGGCCTCAGCTCGGCGCCACGCTCCGGTTGTCCCTTGCGTAACGCCCCCGTCGGTGACCATTCCGACGGACCCGGCCGGGCCTCCTGGGTCCCGAAGATGCCCTTTCATACGTGATGCGGTCCTCGACCCCGGTGGAGCGAGGTCATCTCGCGTAGCGATGACCCACATGCTGCCTTCATTGATGGGAACCAACTCGGCCTCCACGAGATTCTACGTTTCGAGGCTCACTTGCCGCACCCTGCATGACCCCTGTCTACGCTTCAGACGCCCCGTTGCCGTGACGCCCGCCAGACTCGGTCCCGGCCTGCCTGCTACGGCTTTGACCGGACGGGACTTGCACCCGCAAGTCATCTTCAGTTAGCCCAGCGCACTCCCATCCGTAGTTGGAACTTGATCCAGGATTAGAGAAGAAGGTGATGGCTCCAGGTATCCCGATCCGGTATGATCGGGTGTTCAGTAATCACCCATTAGAAAGGAGCCATCACCGATGAGACGAAATCCAAAGCCATGCACCAACTCCAGTGGGTGGTGATGAATTGGCCCGGGATCGCCTGTTTGGCCCATGCTGTGGGCGCCCTGGGCAGCGGGTCCCATCTCGCAGTAGCCATCCACTATCGCCGCCCCGGTGAGCTGCCATCACCCAAGGCCGTGCACAGGTCCTTTTGAGGAGCCTAATAATGATTGTCCTTTTTTTTTGAAACTCCATCACCACACAAATGGCACCTGAAACACGCAGAAGTAGCCAAACACCAAAAAGGCTAAAACGAGGCCGACGGAGAATATCCAGTGCGGCTTCAGGATTTTGAGCGCCTCTTTTGACAACAGTCTCGGTAAAACCACAAATAACCCGAGCAGCACCCATATCGCCTGAAACGGCGTTAACAGTAGCCCATCGAGGATGGCGGACAGCTTGACGATGAATACCGGCCTTAAGCCGAACGAATAGACGATGATCATGTTGGTGACAAAAAAGATGCAGAGGAAGATGCGAAACTGGACTTTCCATTCGAATGCTTGATTGAACCTCGGGATGCAGATTCGAAATGCATCGGCGAGCAGACGTGGCCATCCGGCCAGTTGCCCCACCTGGGTGGCGATTAGCGCAGCAGCGCCGGCGATCATAAACAGAAGTCCGCCAAACTCGCCCCATCGAGATGAGAAAATCGTTGCCAGCGTCGTTGCCACCTGCGGGCCTTCCGGCGCGAGCTGCCGCGCGCCTAATACGCCGCTCCCGGCAAGCAAAAACCCCGACGTGACAACTATGCCGATCACCATGGCCAACGAGGCGTCGACGTAGACGACCTTCCGCCAGCCTTTGATTTTCTCCGCCATATCAGCGGACATCGATTTCAGCATAACGACGTCCGCGGGACGTCCATAGCCGCGCCCCGCTGTGGCTCCGTACCCCGCGCCCATGACCCAGTACGTGTACCACACCTGGCTGGCAAATCCACCGGCAGCCCATCCGAGAAGCGGCAGAATTTCGCGCCACGGATTCTCATTCACACCAGGAGCTGCAAGCGCCCAGTCCGGCACGACGGGCGTCTTCATCATCAATCCCTTGCCCAGGGCTTCGAAACCCGGGAAGACTGCGACAGCTACGTACAGCACGCCAATGACGACGACGACAATGAACAGGCTCATCACTATCTTCAGGATGTCGTACACGCCTGACCAGACGACGGCAAGCGCAAAGATGGTGACCAGCCAGCCGCAAAGCGTGGGCGCCAGTCCTGTCAGGCTGGAGAGGAAAACTCCAGCCGCCGTGGCCAGAGAGCCGATAGCGATGGCACCGCTGGCAAACTGCGCGACTAGCGTGAGCCACACGGCCCAGTTTCTTGGCCCCGGCACGCGCGAGATCATGTCGATCATGCCCTCGCCAGTAACGACCGTGTAGGCGGCGCCGCTCATTCCAATCCAGAACTTCAAAAAGACACCCAAAACGATGGCCCATAACACGGTCGGCCCGAGGATGGCGCCTACGCGCGTGGAGAGAATAACCTCTCCGGATCCAATGAATTCTGCCGCCCAGACGAGCGATGGGCCGACAAGCACAATAATCGCCAGGCCGCGCGGGGGCGATTTGATCGCGGCTGATTGTGTCATGTCCTTTCCAGTCGAATAGCGTCTTGGTGAAATGTTCAAGTGGATTGACGTTCCCGCAATGACCGTGAGAGCAAGGGTGAAGGTGCCCTTGGCGTGACCAGACGCCAGCGTGCACACCTTCCTGCTTGACAGGTACTGCGGCGTTACTGCGAACCCTAGCGGAACTTCCGCATATCCCATCGAGGTATTACAATGTGTCCACCCGACCAGAAGAACCGCAAAACGAGACCTGTCGTATGTTGTCCTACAAGGTGCAGGGGACGCGCAATCCCATCACGGGTGGGGGCGGTTGGGTCCGAGCACACTCACGCCCATTGTGTATCGCGCCCATCCTCCCGGTGATTCTAGCCGTATCCTGTGCAAGGCTCGAGCAGGGATCGGTACAGCTGGTCTCGAGCCCACCCTTGGCCTATCCGCTTGAGCTGTTCGAACGTGGTGTGGAGGGTAGAGTCGTCGTTCAGGCAATCGTCGACAACGCGGGGAAAGTCGAACCCAACACCGTCGAGGTCATTCGCTCGACGCGCGTGGAGTTCGAACGTCCCGCCATCGAATGGCTGCGCAAAAGTAGATTCGAACGGAGTCAACGCAGAACGCGAGCCGTCCGGACCCGGGTCCGAATCCCGGTCGTGTTCGACGTGAAGCGGGCGTCAACCGTTGGATCGGCTGACAGCGCGGCCGCTGCGGTCCTGGTTTCGGAGGCAGAGGCATTGGCTCGACGTGGCAACATAAGTGACGCACTCGCGGCTTACTCCGCGGCTCAGAGCATGGACGGACGACTCAACGGATCGTTCGAGTTCTGGTATGGGCCGTGCTGGCACGGTTGCCTCTGGGGCTACGCGAGTGATGTTCTGTTTGCATGCGATCAGGCCGTGGCCCTGGAACCGAGGTTGGCGAGTGCACGAGAGGCGCGCGGCCTGGCTCGCGCTCTGGTGTCCGATCTTGCCGGCGCGATCGAGGATCTCCGTGCATCAGCGGCCCGGGCTGCGACCGATGAGCTCAGGGCGGAGCGACAGGCGTGGGTTGAATCCCTGAGGCTGGGGCAGAACCCCTTCACCGAGGCCGTGTTGACCCGACTGAAGCGGCGGACCATATAGTCGGCTTGCCCACGTGCCCGCCGCCTCCTGCGTGGCATAGCAGGTGCAAGATCCTGGCCCCCCGTTCGAGGGCGTCTCACTAGCCACATCCCAAACAAGAGCCAGTTGCTCCGGCGTTACTGATGCTTCTACGCCGCAGAGATTGTCAAGGAGTATGCAAGTACGTAGCATGTATGCGCCGGCGGGTTTCGTGGCCACGCCGTCAGTCGGACGAGTCTTTCTTAGGGGGTATCCGTGCGCGTCGCAGCCCTTTTCCAGGTCCTCGCCGTTGTGGTCGCTTTCGCTGCAGGGGGATGCGACCGTACACAGAATGCCGCAACGCTTCAACGGGACTGCGACAGCGGGATTGCGGAAGCCTGCTCCAGTCTCGGCGATATGTACAAGACTGGTGAGGGAGTCACCCAGGACCACAGCCGCGCTGCCTCACTCTATCAACAAGCTTGTGACGGCGGAAGTGCTGCAGGATGCTTCAACCTCGGCGTGACGTACACAAGTGGCGAGGGGGTGCCCCAGGATAGCACCCGTGCTATCTCGCTCTTTGAACAGGCCTGCGACGGCGGAGACGCGGCGGCTTGCTTTACGCTCGCCAACGGATACGCCCACGGGGAGGGAGTCCCCCAAGACGACGTCCGCGCTGCAACGCTCTACGAGAGGGCCTGTGACGGCAGCGACGCCAGGGGCTGCCGCGAACTCGGCACAATCTACGCCACCGGCAGGGGGGTCTCCCTAAATCTTGCTCGCGCTGCATGGTTCTTTCGCAAAGCCTGCGACGCCGGAAGTGCAGACGGATGCTGCTACCTTGGCATTATGTACCGGACTGGCAGAGGGGCTGCCCGGGACACCGCGCGCGCGCTATTGCTCCTTGAACAGGCGTGCGACGGAGAGATTGCAGAGTGCTGCTTCAACTTGGCCGCTATGTATGCAGATGGCGACGGTGTCCCTCGGGACCGCCCCTACGCTGCGTTACTACTCCAGCAGGCCTGCGACGGTGGACACGCGCCTGGTTGCTACAACCTCGGCGCAATGTACCAGAATGGCGATGGGGTCCCTCGGGATCGCGCGCGCGCTGCGTCGCTAATGCAGCGGGCCTGCGACCTTGGCTTCGCGCTGGCCTGCAGGTGAAGCTCGTCGTTGTCATCCTCCGGGACCGACTCTGCGCCGGCCCCGGTTGTCTGGGTCCTGCCAGCGGGCATCGAGCGGCACAGTCTTAGGCCCCTGACCCACACCCGCCGTACGCTCACGAAGAAGGCGGCCCGATTTGGCCGCCTTCTTGTACAGGAAGCCGGGGCCGGTTCAACACTCAGTCAAACTCCAGCCTCTGATTATCCCAGTTGACTACCCTGTTACTGAAATAGCTTTCGTTGGCTGCCAGGGACGGGCCAGCTGCTTTCAACCCGTACGTGGCGTCTTCCACTATGGCTTTCCCATCCCGAATCGCGGCGATCAGATTGGCCCAGTGATCGACACGGTCATCATATCCCTCTGGGGGGCTATAGACGATTTCATCGGGTTCGTTGATGTTGGGGGGCACATCGTAATAAGCCATTTTGTACTGTTGTTCAAATGTCTCCTGGACGCTTTGAGGGAACGTGAACAAGGAATCGTAGTCACCATAACCCGGCTTGGAGGGAAATGGCGACCGACTCAGTGTCAACCTCCCTTGTGCAAACGTCAGTGTCCCCTCCGAACCGACCAGCTTCAATGTATTACTACCTCCGCCTCCTGCCACAAAATTGACCCGGATCTGCATATTGAAGGGCGCATGGGTTTCTGTCTGGGGATAATCCATCACGCAGGTCAAGACATCCGGCACATCTCTGCCATCCTTCCAGTACCTGATTCCGCCGGACCCAAAAATTCTGTTTGGACCGTCGGAGCTAATGACCCAATGAAGCCAGGAGAACAGGTGAACGAACAGATCCCCTGCGATGCCGGTTCCATACGCCTGGTAGTTGCGCCATCTGAAGAAGCGAATCGGGTCAAAAGGCACCCGCTCGGTATCACCAAGGAACGTGTCAAAGTCGACCGTTTCGGGAGAAGCATCCGGGGGAATTGAATACTGCCAGGCACCCAGCGAAGAATGACGGTCATTGACTGCTTCCACTAGGATCAGATCACCTATCGCACCAGCTCGATACAAGTCCTGCGCCTTCTTGAACACAATGGAGCTGACACCCGAGCTTCCTACCTGGCATCTCCCGTTATACCGTCTCTCAGCCTCTATCACCCTATGCCCTTCAGCCACTTCTTGCACCATGGGCTTTTCACAATAGACGGCCTTCCCAGCCTCCATGGCATCGATGCTGATGATGTCATGCCAATGATCCGGCGTGGCTACCAGCACCACATCGATGTCATCCCTCGCCAAAATCTCACGATAGTCTTTGGTCGAAAAAACGTCTTCACCGAGTAGTTCTTTAGCCCGTGTGAGCCTGCCATCGTACAGATCACACACAGCTGCCAATTCAACTCCCGGAACTTTCAGTGCCGAATCAATGTTGATGAATCCGATGATCCCGGTCCCAATCACTCCCAGCCGTACCATGTCATTGGCAGCGAAGTTCCTGTTTAGATCCGGGTGATGTTCTCGGTTCAGAATCACCCAATCCTTTGAAGGTCTACGTGCTGCGATGTAGGGAAATGCTCCGACTGCGAGTGATCCCTGAGCAACACCCTTCACGAACTCCCTTCTCGAAGAATCCCTTTTTCTTCGCATGTTGAATACCCGCCTTTCAGAGGGAATACCTGATCATTCCGGATTTAGTGATTTGAAGGACCTCTACTTAATTAAACAATTCCAGTCACCTTGCCGCCATCCCGCATCAATTCAATCTCAACATAGGCATCACAATCCGGCAAAAACGATTCGCCTCTAATGTCTCCAAGGGCGCCGAGCCATATGCTAATCAAGGGCGACGCGGAGCCCGAAACCCGACGCGAGACTCGGCACAGCCCGCGCCGCTGGACAGTTCCATTTCGGGGCGGCATACTTGCAGCGGGGAAGGTTGATTCCTACTCCAACGCGAAAGAGGTCCCCATGAACACCATCGTCCTGCTCGCCGCTATGTGTTTGAGCCCGGCATCCGTCGAAAGCCCCGTCAGCGACCGACTCCTTCTCTCGACGGGATGGACGCTGCGTTCCTCGGCCGAGCTGGACGAGGGGGGCGAGATGATCTCCCAGCCCGGCCTGGACATCGCCGGCTGGCATCGCATCCGGGTGCCCAACACGGTCATCGGAGCGCTGGTGGAGAACGGCGTGTACGAGGACCCGTTCTTCGGGATGAACCTTCGCGATATTCCGGGAACAACGTACCCGATCGGTGAGCGCTTCACCCTGCTGCCCATGCCCGAAGACAGTCCGTTCCGCCCATCGTGGTGGTACCGCAAGGAGTTCACGTTGCCGGCACACCTGACGGGACGCAACGTGCGGCTGCATTTCGAGGGGATAAACTTCCGCGCCAACGTCTGGGTCAACGGCACGCGGATCGCGGATGGCAGCCAGGTCGCTGGGGCCTTCCGGCGCTACGCATTCGACGTCACGCCACTGCTGCGTGCCGGCGAAGCCAACGCGATCGCCGTCGAGGTCTTCGCTCCAGAGCCACACGACCTGGCCTTCATGTGGGTGGACTGGAACCCCACGCCGGCGGACAAGAACATGGGCCTGTGGGGTGAGGTCTACCTCACTGACAGCGGCCCGCTCGAACTGGACAATCCCCACGTGGTCTCGAATCTGGAGCTGCCTTCGCTGGACGGCGCTGCACTGAGCCTGAGCGTGGAGGTCCGCAACACCACCGATGCTCCGGTCGAAGGCGTTGTCCGTGGCGCGATCGAGGAGCGCCGCTTCGAGGCCGCGGTGACGTTGGACGCCGGTGAGCATCGCACGCTCCGCTTCGCTGCGGACGAGCACCCGGCGCTGCGGCTCGCGAACCCGCGCGTCTGGTGGCCCTACCGGATGGGCACGCAGGAGCTGTACACGCTCTCCCTCGCAGCGGACGTCGAAGGCTCCACCTCCGACCGGCAGGTCGTGCGCTTCGGCATCCAGCAGATGAGTTCGGAGCTGACCGCGGACGGGCATCGCCTGTTCCGCGTCAACGGGCGCCCCATCCTGGTGCGCGGCGGCGGCTGGGCCTCGGATATGATGTTCCGCCCAGCCTCCCGCGAGCGCCTCGAGGCCGAGTTGCGCTACACAAAGGAGATGGGACTCAACACGATTCGCCTCGAGGGCAAGCTCGAGAGCGACCTCTTCTACGACATCGCCGACGAATACGGTATCCTCGTGATGCCAGGCTGGTGTTGCTGCGATCAATGGGAGGAGTGGGACGAGTGGGATGACGAGGACCACCGCGTGGGCCCCGCCTCGCTGCGCGATCAGGCGTTGCGGCTGCGTAACCACCCAAGTGTGCTGGTGTGGTTGAACGGAAGTGACTTCCCGCCTCCTGCCGACGTCGAGCAGGCGTACCTAGACGTGCTGGCCGAGGTGGACTGGTCCAAGCCCATCCTGTCGAATGCTGCCGGAGCCGCCGGACCCTTGAGCGGTCCCAGCGGCACCAAGATGCGGGGGCCCTACGACTATGTGCCTCCTTCCTACTGGCTCACGGACACTACGAACGGCGGCGCCTTCGGCTTCGCTACCGAGATCGGACCGGGTGCCGCAGTTCCGCCCCTCGAGAGCCTGAAACGCATGCTCCCCGCCGATCGTCTCTGGCCCATGAACGAGCACTGGATGTTCCACGCCGGGGGCGATGAGTTCAAAGAACTCTCGCTCTTCACGAACGCTCTTGAGGCCCGCTACGGCCCGGCGACGGGCCTAGAGGACTACGCCCGCAAGGCGCAGGCGCTAGCGTATGAGGGGGAGCGGGCCATGTTCGAGGCCTACGGCCGCAACAAGTACCGCTCTACCGGGGTCATCCAGTGGATGTTGAACAACGCTTGGCCGTCGATGATCTGGCACCTGTACGATCACTACCTGCGCCCCGGCGGCGGTTATTACGGCACGAAGAAGGCCTGCGAGCCGGTCCACGTCCAGTTCTCCTACGACGACCGGTCGGTTGTCGTCGTGAACGACGAGCAGCATGCGCACGAGGGTCTCAAGGTAACGGCGCGCCTGCTGAACCTGGACCTGAGCGATGCTTTCGCGGGCGAGGAGCAGATTGACGTTCCCGCGGATACCGTGGTCCGCGCGCTCACCCTGCCGAGGCCGGAGGGCCTGTCGCGCACGCACTTTCTCGCGCTGGAGGCGACCGACCCCGCCGGAGAGCGCGTAAGCTCCAACTTTTACTGGCTCTCGACGCAGGAGGACGTACTCGACTGGGAGAACACCCGGTGGTACTACACGCCGACCAAGACCCACGCCGACCTGACGGCGCTGGCCGATCTGGCCGAGACGACGCTGGCCCTCGATGCGGAACCCCCTGGACCCGACGGCGCGGTACGGGTACGCGTTCGCAACACAGGCTCCTCGCTGGCATTCCAGGTCCACGTCAGGATCGAGGACGCCGACATCGCAGAAGAGATCCTGCCCGTCTTCTGGAGCGACAACTACCTGCAGCTGCTGCCGGGCGAGAGCCGCACACTGACAGCGGCATTCCTGCGCGGCCAAGCTCCTGCGCGCGTGACGCTGACCGCCGAGGCTTGGAACGCGGCAAGGGTGATCCGCTGAGCGCACGCAGCGGCAACGCGGGAGAATTGAGAACAGATGCACAACGCAAGCTCTGCACCGCGGTGACTCGGCGTCGCGTCGTGCTCGGCTCTGGCACACTGCGATGGAGATGATGGGGAAGTTGCCCGCGCCACTGACGCTGAGCCTTGTAGTGCTCGTGGGAACGAGTGCCTGCAAGGGTCCAAGTGAATCGCTACCGCCGCAACCACCCGCTGACAGCCAGCTCCTTGCCGGCGCGGTGAGCTTCTACCGTGCATCCCGCAACGACAACGGACTCTATCGTGACCGATTGCGCTTCGACGGCGCCCACGAAGGGCCGGCCTCGATGGCCACGACGGGCATGGGGCTGATCTCCTTGTGCATCGGCAGTCGCCTGGGTACCAACGAGAACGCGGTGGAACACGCGAAGACGACCGCGCGCACCCTGCTGGGAATCAGGCATGCTCGGAACGCGACAGGCTTCTACTACCACTTCGTCGATATGGAGACGGGCAGCAGGGCGTGGGACAGTGAATACTCGACCATCGACACCGCCATTCTCATGAGCGGTGCCCTTTTTGTCGCATCCTGTCTCGCAGGAGACGGCGAGCTCGATTCGCTCGTGGTGCAGCTCTGGGATTCGATCGACTGGTCTTTGGCTATAGCGAATCCGGAAACCGGGGCGATCTATCTCGAGATGAATCCGGGGTCCCTCACGCTGCCGTTCAACGAATACATGCTGGTTGCGTGGTTGGCAAAGTTGGCGGATTTACCCGGAACCGGTGCGGCCACGGATCTCTGGGAGCGGTCCTACGCCAGCGCCGATAGTCTGCCGACTTCCAGTTATTCGGGATATGCGGTGCTCACCGACCGGGCGGGCACCTTCCTTTCCAGCTTCGTCATACAGTCTCCGTATTACCTCTGTCATCCGTTCACGACAAGCGAACGGTACCGTGCATTTTTGCGAAACGCCCAACGTGCGGACCGTACGTGGTGGCGGCAGTCGACAGCGGCAATGCACCACGAGTGGGGTCTGGGAGCAGGTAGCGCACGTTCGGTGGGCTATCACGCCGACGCCATTAACGACAACCCGGACCAAATCGTATCACCGCACATCGTCGCGGGATTTCTACCGGTGGATACGAGCGGAATGAGCGACCTCAGAGAGCATATCGCTGCTATGAGTAGAGCAGTCCGTTCGATTGACCGTTTAGACGGGAGCCTCTTGTGGCGTTACAGTGTGTCGGATCCCTCATGGGTTGCGGAGGAGATCCAGGGGATCGACTACTCCTTTATGATGCTCGGCCTCGCCGCCTACATCTTTGGAAGTTCCTTTATCGAGGAACACAACGATTTTCAGGCGTGGCTCGCTCGAGTTCGGTGATTGACGCGGTCGGTTTGGCTGCCTCGGACGACTCACTACGGCCGCCATGATTCGTAGGACCGCACATTTGATGGAACGGGTTCCGACTCAACCGAATGTCAGTTCAGCATCGTAATGCAGCGCCGCCGCGCCCAATATTGCCACGTGCTCGAGCTCTGAGACTTCAATCCTCAACGACCTGATGGAGTTCGAGTAGGCAAAGGAGCGTATCGACTCCCACATGGCTTCCTCGAAGAACCGAAAGGCCTTACGAACCGATCCACCCAAAATGATTTTCTCCGGATCGTAAGCATAAAGAATTGTCTTGATACCTTCACCCAGGTGCTCGCCAAACTCTGCAAAGATCTCAACTGCCTCCCGGTCATCTTCTGCTGCCCTCTGATAGACCTCTGCGCCCGTTTGCCCTACTCGACGGGGAAAGAACTGTCCGCAACAGTAATGCTCGTAGATACTGTCCAGATACGGAATCAGGCCGAACTCGCCGGCTCCACAGTTTCTCCCGGGATACAACCTGTCATCGACGATGATTCCTCCGGCGAATCCCGTCCCCACAATGAGCCCGATTAATGATTGATATCCGACACCCTTGCCAAAGTGCTTCTCGCCCAGTGCAAAGCAGTTGGCGTCGTTGTTGACCAGAACGGGAATTGAGTACTTGTCCTCTAGAATGGACTTGAGGGGCACTTCTCGCCACGATGGGATGTTCTGCACGTCGTACACAATACCCGTCTCGACATCCACCACGCTGGGAACACCGATCCCAACGCCGGCGACATCCCCTGGCTTCATCCGATCGATGAGCCCGCAGAGTTGTCCCAGGACTTCCTCGGCGGACCCATGCGCATTTATTCGTATTGAGAACACGTCCCCGAGCCGCTGATTACGCACCAATCCAGCGCGAGCGTTGGTCGCCCCCAGATCAACACCGAGGATATTTTCTCTTGCCATTGCTCTCAACTCCACCGGCGACCAATCGTGGTCGTCGCTCAAACAGCTTCCTTCTTTCGCAACTGAATCGTGACGTTCTTGATCAGAGGCTTAGCCCAGATACCGATACTGAGGATGTAGGCCAGGGCCAGGTAGAGGAACAGCATGCCGGCCCGCAACCCAAAAATATCTCCGAGTCCACCGACAATGAGCGGCAGGATTGCGCCCCCGACGATGCCGGTGACCAGTATCCCCGAGAAGCTGCCGTGGTGCTCCGCAACGGAATTGAGCGCGAGGGAGAGTATCACCGGCCACATGACCGCGGCGAAAAAGCCGACCAGGGGGAACGCGAAACGCGCGACCGACCCTGACAGGAACAGGGCCGCGGAGAGGCAGACAATCGCGGCAGCGGTGAAGAGCACCAGCAAGATCCTGCTATCGAGCAACTTCAACAGCACGACGCCGACGATGCCGCCGATCGTCATGAGGCCCCAGAACCAGGCGACCGCCCTGGCACCGGTTGTCTGCGGATCGTAACCATGGTAGGTGTTGAGGAATTCAGATATCCAGTTGGCAACACCCTGCTCGAGTCCCACATATGCGAAGATCCCCAGGAAGAACAGGATGACAGTGGGATTCTTCAGCAATACCAAGTGCGTAGCAAAAGCGCCTACCCGCTCGTCAGCTGTTCGTTCGACCTTGGGGATTCTCGAGACGGACACAATGCCGACCATGAGAAGGGCAATCAGGGCAAAGAGCCAATAGAGCGATATCCATGGGATATCTTCGGGAACGACCCGTGACAATGTCGTGATCAGCAGGTTCGAATCGGCAGACCGTTGCTCGAGGTTGAGCACCAGATAGGAATAGACGAGGGGACTGAGAAACGACGCGGCGCCGAAAATCAACTGGGCCAGTGTGGCATTGAACGCGAAGTGCTCTTCTCCACCGGCCTCTCGCAGCAACGGGTTAATCGCCACCTGAAGCATGGCCATTCCGGAGCCAATGAGAAACAACGAGCAAATGGCGGTCAAATAGTTGGGGAACAGCGCCAACATGGACGAGCCCACAAACGCTACCACGAACGCAGCAACCATGATCGGCTTTTCCTGGTACTTCTCGATCAGCAGTCCCGACGGAATGGACATGACGCCATATGCAATGAAGAACGCAAACGGCAGCACGGCCACGAGCGTGAGGCTCAGATTGAAATCATCGATAATCTCAGGGACGAGAGGACCAATGATGTTTGTCAAGAATGAGATGACAAAGAACGTTAGGAAAATGAGCCCGACGACAAAGTAGCTTTTACGGATTGGCTTACCCTCCTCTCTGTGGTGCGATGTCCGGTGCCAGGTCCTCTGCCAACACCCTAATACTAGGCCACTGGCGCGTCACGAACTTACACTAGCAGTGCAGTTCTCCCTCCGGGCGCTCGTACGTCACGACGGGGCTCGATAGGAGCAACAGGTAAAACAACGTTGTGATCATGGTACGACCTCGTAGATGTCGAGCGAGCCAGCCGCACCAGTAAAGATCAACAGCGTGATGGTTTGCCAGCCGTCATGCGCGCGCGCCGCACAGAAATCATACCACAGCGTCCCCACCGATAGATAGATCTCGCGGGTGTGCGCGCCGATGGACCGATTCAGTCGCCGGGCGATAAGACCTGCCGATACGCTCGAACATAGTCGACAAGTAAATGCTGCGGTTCCATGTTCTCGGGCGGCATGTGTGGGGTATCGAACCACCCGCCAACTGCGAGATTCAGGATGAGGAAGAACGGTTGACTACTATCGAAGGGCCAGTAGCCTGGCTCCACCCAGGCCGGCCTGTTGACCACCTGAATTTGCACGTCGTCGACGTACCAGCGGATTTGTGCGGCGTGCCACTCCACCGCGAAGAGATGCCAATCCTGGTGAAAGTCGCCGGTGGGCAGCACATACTCGGCGGCGGTGATCACGTTACTTCCCGCATCGGGACCCCGATGCAGCGCTCCCGAGGTCCAGTTCGGCAGCCTTCCCTTGCCCTCCATGATGTCGATCTCACCACAGGCCGGCCACCCGACCGCGTCGATGTTGCCACCCAGCATCCAGAATGCAGGCCACATCCCGACTTCGGCGGGCAAACGCATGCGGGCTTCAAAGCGGCCATAGAGAAACTCTTGCTTGCCTTTGGTGATGATGCGCGCCGAGGTGTATTGGCGATGCTCATAGTCCTCTTGCCGGGCCTCGATGATCAGGATGCCGTTCTCGACCCAGACGTTGGCGCCCGGGGTGTCGTCGGCGCGATCGGTATAGTACTGGAGCTCTTCGTTATGCGGGTCGGGCATTACCTCGACGGTCCAGTTGTCACGATCGAGCCGGTCACCGTCGAACTCGTCCTGCCAAGCCAGATCCCAAGAAGGCGGCTGTAGCTCTTCGTTGGAAGTCATCGGCAACTCTTCGCCGGCATCGCATGCGTCCAGCAAGCCGAAAAAGACCAGGCAGCTGAGAGCAACGATCGGGTACACGAAACGGCGCTTCGCCTGTGGGTTCATTCCGTTCCCCCTCCGTTCGCCTGTGTCAATCTGTATCGTTGGCACTGATTCGTCTCGCGGTTGCCATCAGGGCTCGACCGGACCCGAGTTGCTGATGAACGACACCCATTCACCGTCTGGTGACCACGAGGGCACGTTGATGGTCCCCTGCCCGCCGTACACGTACGCGATGATCTTTGGGTTCCCTCCTCCGACCGGCATCAGGCGCAGATACACGTGCTTGTAGAACGGATGAGCACTAGGGTCCACATCAGGCATGTATGAGAGGAGGACAATCCACTGCCCGTTCGGCGAGATGTGCGGAAACCAGTTGTTATAGACGTCATCTGTAAGCTGTGTCTGCTCCCTACCGTCCGGTTTCATCCTCCAGATCTGCATATTGCCGCTGCGGACGGAGTTGAAGTAGATGTACTGGCCATCCGGTGAGTATTCGGGTCCATCATCGAGACCCGCCGAGTTGGTCAGCCGGATCTCCTCACCTCCCTGAACCGGAATTTTGTAGATATCGTAATCGCCGTCGCGGGCGCCCGTATAGACCAGGAAGCTCCCGTCGGGCGACCACCCATGAAGGTAAGACGGCCCCTCGCTCGTCACGCGACGTGGCGTACCCCCCTCCGCGGGCAGCTCGTAGATGATCGACGCGCCATTATCCTCCGCGCTGTGATGACTGATCGCCAGTTGGCGACCATCGAACGAGAGAACGTGATCGTTGTTGTTGCGCGTGGCAAAGCCGGTGTTGATGGCAACGGGCGTGTTTCCGTCCAGATCGAACCGGTACAACAGACCATTGCTGTTGTATATGAGGGCTTTGCCGTCGAGCGTCCAGTTGGGCGCCTGCAGAGACTCGGGCGAGCGATACAGGATCTGCCGATGACCGGTCTCCGGATCCAGGATCTCGAGGTTGCTCCCGAGGTAGTCCTGATACGGAACGAGGTCCTCACCGGCCGGCACGATGATACGCACATTCCGGAAGATGGCTTCCTCACGAACATCCTCGTTGTGCGAGGAGACAAAGATCCCGACGTACACATCCTCGCCGAGTACCAGATCGGAGATCTCCTCGCTGACCAAAGGCTCGCCGTGACGGGCAACGGACATCACGTAGTCGTTCCCCCGTCGTTCCAACTGTAAAACATCGGCTCCTTCAACTTGGGATCGTACCTCCTCTGTCTCACCCCCCACACTTCGGCGCAGCTGAAGAGCTGTGAGACCATCGCCGTGCACCACCGCATTCACGTGGGTAGCGTTCGAATCCAAGCCGGAACGCACCATCCAACCGAGCTTTCGATGCGCATCGACGCCCTGCCCCAGAAAATGCGCACTCGCACGCACGAGGAAATCGCCGCTGAGTCGCTTCCAGACGAAGTGGAGCTCGTCGTGGCCGAACCAGACGTTATAGCCGGAACCGGAAACGATGTACTCTTGCCGAACCGGGTCGTAGGAGGCGTCTCCCGCAAGCTTGGGGTTGCCGATATCGGTGTGACCGTCGAAAAGGCCGAGGATCTGTCCGTACATCGGTGAAACTTGCAGGATGATCAAACCGATGAGCCAGATGGTTGTCTGCTTCTTCATGCGGAATTCCCTCCTCACCGCCGACCGGTTCGGAACGGTCCGGCGGGCAAGCCCTCGACGTTGTACAGGTTTGCCGATGCCGGATTGTCTGCCCAGGCGTAGCGAACCGCCGCCGGTTCGGCCACGGAATCGCTCCACACAACCACGCGATCGCCTTCGATCCGGGCGTCTGCCCAGACAAAGCGCCCGTCCGGACCCGCCAACGCGAACCCGCGCGGCGCACCACCTCGTGCAACGAGCCCGCTTCCAATGTGATCGAACGAAATCGTCGCGCGTCCATCTTGAAACTCGCACTCACGGAACGTGGGGCCGGAATAGACCACGTCCTCATCGTAGACAATGTTCCGCGCAGCCAGGGCCAGCCTGCGGCCCACATCTAACTTATTGCGAGGATGGATGTCGTCGGCCTCGCCGATGTCGATCAGGATGGCCTGCCCCGTTTTTGGCAGCGAGAGAGCAGCGGACTGCGCCTCTCGCAAGAATGCCCAGTTGCTCTCCGCGTTCGGATCGTCGTCCACCGCCATGAAGTTGGCAAGCTGTGCCCAGAAGAATGGTAGGTCGCCCTGCTGCCACTCTTCACGCCAGCTCTGAATCATGTTTACGAACAGGTCGGCGTAAGCCTGCGCATCAGTTTTCCGGTCCGCGTTCGACTCCCCCTGGTACCAGATGAAGCCCTTAACCGGAAATCGTAGGAGCGGATGGATCATCTTGTTCCACAGGAGCGTCGGCACCTGGTTCTTGTTTCCGGCCGAATTGAGACTCACCCGACCTACCATGAAACGCCATTCGCGCGGTAACGCCCGACGGTCGCCGGCCACGCCGAGGAAGACGGTCTCGGGCGGACCAGCAATTCCGCCGCCTCCTTGGAAATCCTCCACACGAACGCAAAGGACATTCTCTCCGACTCTCAGCACGTGGGATGGCACGTCGTAGAGGCGGGCCTGATTCCACGCGTTGTCCATGCTCCCCACCTCCACTCCGTTCACCCAGGATATGTCGGAGTCGTCAATTTTCCCGAGCCCGAGCTTCACGCCCCGCTCGATTTCGTCTTCGGTCAACTGGAACCCGGTGCGATACCATGCAACGCCGTCCATGCCGTCGAACCCAACAGCTTCCCATTGTGACGGAACCGGGATGGTAAACCAGCCGCTATCATCGAGGTCTGGTGCTGCCCAGTGAGCGACGCCATCAACCAACCCGGCATCTTTGTCGGGCATTGTACCGATCCGTGCCTGCACGCGCGCGCGGGTTGCCGCTTGCCGTTCCAACTCGGCCTCACGGATCTGATCGAGATCACCCTCGTCCATTCCAAGCGCGTCGAGGCCCATCCACGGCTCGATACGGCTACCGCCCCAGCTACTGTTGATGATTCCCACGGGTACACCGACATGCTCGCGAAGCTCACGGGCGAAGTAGTAACCGACGGCGGTGAAAGTGCCGACGTGCTCCGCACCGGCTCTTTCCCACGCTCCCCCTTCGAGCTGATCCTCCTCTTGATAGGCCCAGGACCGCGGTACCTTGAAATGTCGAATGGCAGGGTCTGCTGCAGGAGTTCCCGCCGCATCCGCAAGGACCCACTCCATGTTGGACTGCCCCGATGCAAGCCACACATCACCCACCAGAATGTCCCTCACGTGCATTTCAACATCTCCGCTTCGAACCGCGATTGTGTGCGGACCTCCGGCCGTCATGGGAGCCAGCCGCACCATCCAGGCACCGCTGCCGTCGGCGACCGCGGAGTAGTCTACACCGTGCATCGCGACCTCCACCAAATCACCCGGATCCGCCCAACCCCAGATGGGCACATGCGTATCACGCTGCAACACCAGGCCGTCGGTGAAAAGCCGGGAAAGTCGGACCTGAGCGTGTGATTGTTGCGGCATCGCCAATACGAGCGTTAGAACGAGGAATCTCACCATGTTGCCACAGACCTCCGTAGCTTCGTGTTAGAGACTTTGCAGAGACTCGCGCTCACTGGCGGTACAGGTCCGGTAGCTCGTCGACCAACAGAACGAAGGGGTCTTCGGCGAACTGAACAAAGTCGGGAGCGCTGAGATGCCCGGCGTACGGTCCGAAGTGATGCCCGGGAATGTCCGCCTCATTCGCATTCCGCCATACGAGAGCGTAGGAGATACGGCGGCTCACCGAGTCCGCACTGATAGCCCGCAACAGTCGTCCCGTCCACCAGTCCGGGACAGGGACTCCCTCGAGGCCGGTCTCCGTCAGGGCCGCGAGCTTGCCGGTTTCCTCGGCCAGCTCTACAAGCTGCCGTAACCGGGTGGTCATGAGCGGAATACCCTCTTCCGTGCTCAGTGCGCGATAGTCGTCGTAACCGAGGATATCGACGTACTCGTTCCCAGGATAGTGTTCGAGGTAGTGCGCTTCGTCCGTGAAGACATCTGTCGAGTACGCCCACAACAGATTGTGCAACCCCTTCTCGCCCTGCAAATAATCGACGGTGAAACGCCAGAGTTGCGCGTATTCGTCAGCCGTGACGTTCTCACCGCCCCACCAGAACCAGCTGCCCGTGTGCTCGTGGAACGGTCGAAAGATGATTGGGATAGGCTGTCCGTTGCCGGTCTGCAAGTCCCCGTCGAACTCGGCGAAGGCATCCAGCCAAGACTTGTACAGCTCGTGCTTCTCACCTCCTGGCAGGATGGCGATAACTGCTCTCGTCGTGTCCCATGCGTTTCCGCCACTCACCGGGTTGTTCATGTGCCATGAGATGGTGATGACGCCTCCCTGATCGTATCCCTCCCGGATCCACTGCTTCATGTTCTCGAAGTTCACGCCGTCGAGGTTCTCGACCGCCCCGAGTTCCAGGTCACCGAGTTCCCATCCGAACACCGCCGGGTGTGATCCGGCGACGTCCTTCACATCGGAGCGACCCTGCTCGACTTTCCATTTCACACCGTAGGCGAGTGCGTCCTGATGGCCGAACAGAACGTAGTCCGGTGCCACCCTCTTGAGGCTTTCAAAGAGCACTCTCGTCTCCGGCGTCGCGGCGGGGTCGCTGGTACCAGCGTTCTCAGAGATTTCGGGATCGCCACCGGCGCACCCAGCCACAGCCAGGATGCAGGCGGTAACAGCCGTTCGTATGGCATTGTCGGAGGCCTTCACGAGGCTATGCCCAACGAGATTTCGCGCAGCAAAGGATGTGTGTCGCATGTCAAACTCCGCATTCGCTGATTCTGTAGCGATCAATGCTCATGTGTGCGCCTGCTCCAAACCGTCAGCGCGTCTCATCACCTCGAAGCATGCCCTAGCTCCGTGGTACGGGCACTTCCACAAACCCACCTTATCGTCCTCCGGATACGGCTGGCCGTCGTGAGAGATGCGGAAGTACCACTCGCCAATGTCCTCATCGGCAAGGTGATGCCGGGCAAACTCCCAGATCGCAGAGGCCGCTTCGACGAACTCCGCTGATTGCGTCTCCTGATACGCATTTACGAACCCGACGATGGCTTCGAACTGAGCCCACCAGTACTTGTCGCCGTCGACTACGCGGTCGGGTAGCGCCTCGTTTACCAGTCCTCCATCGGCGTCGATTCCCTCCTCGAGCGTGACCCGGGCAAGTGCAATCGCCACTTCGCGAACCTTGGACAGCGTCACTGAATCGCCGAGTACTTCAGCGGCCTCCAGGAGGAGCCAACTAGCCTCGATGTCGTGTCCAGACGAGAACATCTCTGTCACCGGCGTCCAGTCCATCTCAAAAAACGTGTACAGGTGCTGCTTGTTCGCATCGAAGATCTTTTCCAGAAACAGACGCACGAGCGCAGCCAGCCTCTCACGCAGGAGCGGATCGGGCCACGTGCGATACAGGTTCGTGTACGCTTCCAGCACATGGAGATGCGTATTCATGTTCTTGGGCGCGTTCAGATCTTTGTCGCTGAGTCGGACGTCCTCAATCCGTTCCCACGATCGGCTGAGGGCCTCCAGGTACCCCCCGAAATCAGGGTCCAGGGTATGCGTCTCGATCAGCTGGAATGTCCGGATGGCCTGAGAAAGTGCCTCCTCGTCGCCCGTGGCGCGATAGTACTCGGATAGCCCGTAGAGAGCGAAGGCCTGGGCGTAAGTCTGTTTGCGGGTTTCCAGCGGGTGACCCCCGTTGTTCACGGTCCAGAAGACGCCCTCGTGGACCCGGTCCCAGAGGTGTACCGTGAGATAGGAGTGTGCCCGCTCCGCCAGTTCCAGATAACGAACGTCCCCGAGAAGACGGTAGGCTGCAGCAAATGTCCACAAAATCCGCGCGTTGAGAACACACCCCTTGGCGGCGTCGGGAACCCGTTCGCCGTTCTGCCGGATCTTGCCCACGAAGCCCCCGTGTTCCTCGTCGATCGTATTCTCGACCCAGTACGGCAACAAACGATGCTGCACCTCATCGAGTAGAGCGCTCCTGAGTCGCGTTATCGGAGGGGGACATTCCATCGTCTCACGCACTCCTCAGGATCTTCAGGTTTCGCTCGATGAGATCTACGCGTTGCGTAACGCAGGCGGCGGAGCGCAATGGATCCGGCGGTGTATGCTGCGCGAACTCGAGCAACCGCTCCACTGAGGATAGTGCCACATGCACGCGAGTGTCCGAGGACCCGTAGTAGATGAACACGGTCCCATCCGGGTCGGCAATCCAGCCGTTGCAAAACAGGACGTTTGAGACGTCGCCGACCCGTTCCTGGCCCCTAGGCGCCAGGAGGTAGCCTCCCGGAGCAAACGTCACGCGCCACGGCTCGCGCAGGTCCGTCAAAAACAGGTAGAGCACGTAGCGCAAACCCGCCGCCGTGTGGTTTACCCCATGCGCGAGGTGCAGCCATCCTTTGGGCGTCTTGAGCGGCGGCGGGCCCTGGCCGTTCTTTTTCTCTTTGATCGTGTGGTAGATCTTAGGATCGATGATCCGTTCGTCGGTTATTACGGCACGCGTGACATCTTCGCACACCCCCCATCCAATGCCGCCACCGCTGCCCGTGTCGATGAAACCCTCCTGGGGGCGCGTGTAGAATGCGTACTTGCCGTCGACGAACTCCGGGTGCAGGACGGCGTTCCGCTGCTGGGATGATGGTGTCTCGAGATCGGGCAAACGATCCCACGTTTTTAGATCCTTCGTGCGCGCGATCCCAGCCTGCGCCATTGCCGCCGTCGTGTCGTCGGGCGGAGCATCAGGATCCTTCCGCTCCGTGCAGAAAACGCCGTAGATCCAACCGTCCTCGTGCCTGGTCAACCTCATGTCATAGACGTTCACGTCCGGATCGTCCGTCTCAGGCATGGAGATCGGGTAGTCCCAGAAGCGAAACCGATCTACGCCGTTCGGGCTCTCAGCGACGGCGAAAAACGACTTTCGGTCCGTCCCCTCGACCCGTCCAACCAACAGATAGCGTTCGTCCAGCTTGATCGCGCCCGCGTTGAAGACCGTGTTGATCCCCATCCGCTCGATCAGAAACGGGTTTGTAGCACGGTCGAGATCATACCGCCAAAAATATGGCACGTGATCGGCGGTCAGTACCGGGTGCCGGTACCGCACGAATAGACCGTTCCGTTCTTCAGTCGGTTGGTTTGAGCGCACGATCAAGGCCTCGTGTGCTGCCCGGAGCGAAGCAATCCGCTCGTCGAAATCGGCCACTGTGTCAAACTCCGTCCCGTTCGCTGTCATATTCTCGTCCGTTTCAGTCGCTGGTAGGCAGAGCCTCCGGAAGATCCTTGGGATAGTCCTCTATCTTGTCGTACCAGTTGTATTTGAGGATCGTGGATGTCCCGGCGATCACCGCGACACAAACCAGAAGTAACGTCCATTCCTCGATCACGAGGAAGATGCCGGCCGTCGTCAACGCGGTCTGCCAGATGATCCCGACAAATACGTTGAACATGTCACGCTTGAAGTTCTTGTTGCACTCGAGGTCCGGGTGCTCGTGCAGCACCTTCTCGTGAATCGGCTTCCAGAATCCCCAGGGGCGTACTCCGAGATAGAACTTCTTCAGCACCTCCTCGTCGTCCGGGCGCGTCAGCAGGCTGCCCGCTATACATCCGATCACAGAAAGCACCAGGATGATTGGAAATCCATACACCGGCCTCGCTTCTCCGAAGGCACCCTCGCCGAAGAGGATGGTCATAGCCTCCGGCACGATGGCGGCAGCCGCTATCCCAGCCGCCATACCCCAGAAGTAACCGTAGCTGTTGAAGCGCCACCAGTACCATTTCAGCAGATTCGCGGCCGTGTAGCCGCCGTAGAGAGCACCCACTATCCACAGTACGATTGTGTTCAGATCGGGAATAAAGAACCCGAAGGCCGTGCCCACAATCACTACGGCGAGCGACGTTGCGTAGCTCATCCGCACGTAGCGCTTCTCCGAGGCGTTCGGGTTGATGTAGCGTTTGTAGATGTCGTTGACGATGTAAGCCGGTGCCGCATTGACCGTAGCCGCATACGTGCTCATGAAGGCCGCCAGTAGCGCGGCGATGAGTAGGCCCAACAGCCCTACCGGCAGAAACTCGCGCATTGCGAAGGGCAGGATCATCTCAAAGTCGACAGCGTCGCCCATCGCATTGAGTTCGTTGCCGAAGAAGACCAACGCCAGCACTGTTAGGCCCGTTATCAGCATGTATCGAGGGAAATACAGCACGAGGCCCACGAACCCGCTCATCTTGGCCGCCTCTTTTGGGGTCCTGGCTGAGAGGACTCGCTGCATATCGTAGTTCGGCGCAGGCCCGGCCAAGCTTTGGAGAAAGCCCTTGAAGAGCATCAGCATAAAGAAGATGGAGAAGAGTTCCCAACCGTCCTGCTGGATCTTTCCGGCGGCCGCATCGAGGATCCCGGCCCAGTCGAGGTCCAGCCGCCAGCCGAAGAACAAGTTGCGCCATCCATCAGGAACGGCCGCGTCCAGCATGCCCGGTGACACCTGATCCATCGCGACCAGGCCAACCAGGATGCAGGCGATGGTCATGAAAAAGAACTGGAGCACCTCCGTGAATACGACGCTGAACATCCCGCCTTTCACTACATACAGAGTCGTGATGGCCGTGATGATCAGTCCGTACAGGTTGACGTTGATATCCGGATCGGCAGACAGCTGCCACGGGAGGAAGGTCGACGCAAACTTGCCGATCCCGATGAACCCGTAGGCGAGAAACCCGATGACATTGAGGATGGCAAACACGACCACGATCATGTGAGCGAGGTTGGCTCCCCTGCTCGTGCCGAACCGGAACTTGATCCACTCGGCGCCGGTCATGACACCTGACCGCCGAAGCCAGATCGACAGGAAGATCATCAGGAAGATCTGGTTGAAGACCGGCCAGAGCCAAGGTATCCAGACGCTCTTGAGCCCGTAGAGGAACAGCAGGTACACCATCCACATGGTCCCGCTGATGTCGAACATGCCGGAGGCGTTCGACAAGCCCAGCATGTACCACGGAATGGTGTTGCCGCCTAGGAAGTAGTTCTTGATGCTTCGGGACGCGCGTCTCGAGATCCAGAATCCGATACCGATGGTCGCCGCGATGTAGGCGGCGATGATCAGGACATCAATCCAATGGAGGCTCACAAGAGCATCAACCTTGGCGTCTGGCGGCGAGCTCTGATTCGATCTGTCTCATTCTGGCATCGTTCAGGGGGTAGAAGAGCATGACTGCCGCGCCCACGAACGCAAACGCACTAGGAATCCAACTCATCAACGCTCTCATGCCGTCTACCGAACCCGCAATCGTGGTCTCATCCATCCCGTCATAGCCGTATGCGGCCAATACGATCAAGATCAGTGCTCCGGCAAATCCGCCCCCGGTCTTGTTGATGAACGTCCCGGCCGAATAGACAAGTCCGGTGGCGCGGCGGTGATTCTTCCACTCGGAGTAATCGGCGGTATCGCCCAACATGCTGAAGAACAGTGTCGGCATGATAGCGGCGAAGAACTCGGAGCTGATGCCCAGCACAAACAGGGTGTAGATCTCGGTGGGCGCCGGATCATAAAAAAAACAAAGAATCAGACCCCCCAGAAACAGGGAGATGATGAAGAGGTTCTTCTTGCCGACCAGTTTTGCCAGGAAACCGGTGCAAAGTGCACCAGCCACCGAGATGGCCAGCACGGCGGCAAAGTATGCGCTGACGAGAATCTCCTGTCCGGAACCGAGCCAGTTCGGCAACCAGCTGAAGTATTCCGCCGCCACCACACCATCACCGACATAGTGACTGAAATAGTATGCCGTTGCTCCTATCTTGATGCCGTTGAACATCATGAACAGGAAACCAATCGATAGCAGTATGATCCAGGGGACGTTGGTCAGGAGATCGACCACATCCTTTTGCGTATCGCTTGTTTCTGATTCGGGTGTGCGTATCAGTCGCCGAACGAAGAACACGGCGGCAACAAAAACGACCACGAAGAAGATGCCGCTATAGAGGTTCCGGTAATAGAAGAACAACGAGATCGCAACGAGTGGAATCAATAAGAAGGGAACGTTCTTGGTTAGATCCAGAAGGTCCTTCTTGATGTGTCCACTGTGGTCGTGTTCCGGAACAACCCGTTCCTTTGTTGTCGCAAAAGTGATGACGAGCATTACCACCAGGATTGCCGCGAACAGATACATCGTGTACTGGTATCCTGCCTGGTCGTTGCCATCACCAAGCCGCGCCACCAACAGCGGAGTCCCAACCATCACCAAGAAGCCGCCAAAAAACGCGCCGGCAAACCGCCAGGCTGAGAGATTGGTGCGCTCTACCGTGCTGGGTGTCATGACACCCATCAGTGCCGAGTAGGGTACGTTGTTTACCGTATAGGCGAGCGTCAAACCGATGTATGTCACGTAGGCCCAGATCAGTTTCGCGGTGGGGCTCATGTCCGGGGTGGTAAAAGTCAGCACCATGAAGGCGCCCAGCACGGGCGCCGAGAAAAGCACCCACGGGCGGAATTTGCCCCATCGGCTGGTGGTACGATCGGCGATCATACCCATGATGATGTCGGTAATTCCGTCTGAGAGCCTGACAATCAAAAGCAGAACGCCGACTGCCAGCGCCGGGATTCCAAACGTATCGGTATAGAAGACGGCCAGGAATGCCAATGCGCCACGCCATACGAGATTGGCGGCAGCATCGCCCAGGGAATAACCGACCTTCTCTTGTAAACGGAGCTTATGTTCCGGCACAGTCATGCCAAACCCCTCTGGAATACGGATACGCTTTCGAGCAAACGCTGCGAATCAGCCCATTTCCACGAGAACATGGTGTTCAGTACCGGAATCCGGAATAGGAATGGCGATGCCGTGAATGGTGTTCCCGTCAACCGATATCCGTTTAACCCCTTTGCAGACATGCGCAGGGTTTCTGACTTCAATGTCGAAGGTTGAGCCGCGGAAGATTCGAGTGACTTTGAATCCATCCCAATCCGGCGGGATACAGGGATTGATATCGAGGGTATCGTATCCGGGTTTGATACCCAGAATGAACTGAGTAATCGCGTAATAATTCCATGCCGCGGTGCCGGTGAGCCAGGAGTTCTTGGCTTCGCCCGGGCGGTGAGCGTCCTGGCCGGCAATCATCTGCGCATATACGTAAGGTTCCAGCTTGTGTAGATCGCTGGTTTCTTCGAGATAAGCAGGCGCAATCTTGCGATAGTACTCAAACGCTCTATCGCCCCTACCCAGCACGGTTTCGCCAATCATGACCCACGGGTTGTTGTGGCAGAAAACGCCGGCATTCTCCTTGTAGCCTCCCGGATATGTGGAGATCTCTCCGTACTCGATTACGTAGCGCGTGAAGGCGGGCTGATTGAGCACAATGCCATAGTCGCAATTGAGCCACTCATTCACCGAATCCAGCGCTTTCTCCACTTTCCCCTCTTCGAGCCCGATTCCCGCCATCGAGCAGAAGCCCTGTGACTCGATGAAGATCTTTCCCTCTTCGTTTTCCTTGCTGCCAACCTTGTTGCCATAGAAGTCGTAGGCTCGGAGAAACCACTCGCCATCCCAGCCAAACTCGAGCACCGTTTCAACCATGTTGTCGACGTGCTTCTGTGCTTCAGTTGCCTCGTTTTCCTTCCCGATCCGCTCACACAACTCGACGAACTCTCGACCATACAGAACGAACTGGCCGGCAATCATCAGTGATTCGGCGGTGCGGCCCGTCTTGTTGTTGGTGGTCTGAAATGACTCATTCGGATCGTTCGAAAAGCAGTTGAGGTTTAGGCAATCATTCCAGTCAGCTCGGCCAATGAGCGGCAAGCCGTGAGGCCCCAGATTGTTCACGGTGTGATCGAAGGAACACTTCAGATGTTCGAAGTGCGGTTTCGCGACACTTTCGTCGTTATCGAACGGTACCTGCTCATCGAGAATCGAAAAATCACCGGTCTCCTTGACATAGGCGGTGGTGGACAAAATCAGCCAAAGCGGGTCGTCATTGAAATTCCCGCCGATGTCGTTGTTGCCACGTTTGGTGAGCGGCTGGTATTGGTGATAGGCCGATCCATCTTCGAACTGCGTGGCGGCGATATCGAGGATACGTTGCCGTGCTCGATCGGGGACTTGGTGGACGAAGCCGATGAGGTCCTGATTCGAATCGCGAAAGCCCATGCCGCGCCCGATTCCCGTCTCAAAGTACGAAGCGCTGCGTGACATGTTGAACGTGACCAAACACTGGTACTGGTTCCAGATGTTGACCATCCGGTCCAGTTTGTCGTCGCCGCTTTCAAGCACGTAATTGGATAGCAACGCGTCCCAGAATGCCTCGAGTTCATGAAACGCCGCGTCGACCTTTGCACCTGTGCCGAAGCGCTCGGAAAGAGCCATCGCCTTCGTTTTGTTGATTACGCCTTTGCTTTCCCATTTGTCATCTTCAGCGTTCTCGACATATCCGAGCACGAAAACCAGCGTCTGTTCCTCACCGGGCTGCAGATTGATGTCCACGCAGTGTGATGCGATCGGTGACCATCCGTGTGCTTCCGAATTGCGCGGCCTGCCTTCGAATACCACATCGGGCCTGTCAAAGCCATTGTACGCACCAAGAAAGCTGTCGCGATCGGTGTCAAAACCCGCGAGTGGCGCGTTGACGGAATAGAAGGCGTAGTGATCGCGTCGCTCCTTGTATTCCGTCTTGTGATAGACCGTCGAGCCGTCGATCTCGACTTCACCAGTCGAGAAATTGCGCTGCAGGTTGTTCATGTCATCGTCTGCGTTCCACAGGCACCACTCTACCATCGAAAAGACCTTGAAGTCCTTTGTCTCATGTGACGTGTTCTTCAGCGTGAGCTTCTGCACCTCGGCCCAGGTACCCAGCGGAACGAAAAACAATGCTTCGGCTTCAATGCCGTTCTTTGCCCCCTTGATGATGGTGTAGCTCAACCCGTGGCGGCAGCTGTAAGAATCGAGCTCGGTTTTTACCGGTTTCCAACCGGGCGACCAGACACACTCGCCATCCTGGATATAGAAATATCTGCCGCCGTCATCCCATGGTACGTTGTTGTATCGGTATCGAGTCAGTCGGCGAAATTTGGCGTCCTTGTAGAATGCATAGCCGCCGGCTGTGTTGGAGATCAGGCTGAAGAAATCGTCATTGCCCAGATAGTTGATCCATGGGTAGGGTGTCTTCGGATTGATGATGACGTATTCTCTTGCCGCGTCGTCAAAATGGCCAAACTTCATTGCGGGACCCCGTATTCGGGTGGGTTTCTCAGTGTCACCTGCAGCAACGTTGAAGCAGGCCCTGGTACGGGAGAGGGATGGCCTTTCCCGCGTGGCAAGTATGACTCCCCGGCCACGAGGTGTCCAGCGGATCGAAGCAAGCCGCGCGCACATATTCCGCCTCCCTACCCTCACCCCGTCCGGCGACTATGTTACCACCGGGTCCCAAGAACGTGACCAGAGACCCACGGAGGACTCTCTCATGACCCTCGCTCGACGTCTCCAGTTGGGCGCCGCGATCGTAGTGTGTTTGGTGCTGCCCACCCAAACGGCAGCGCAACAGCTCGAAGCCGGACCACAAGTACTGACGTTCCACTCCGACGTCGACGACACCGAGCAGCCCTACGGCCTTTACCTGCCACCGAACTACGATCCCGCGAGAGCGTACCCGCTGGTGATCAGTCTCCACGGTGCCGGCTCCAACCACAGGCTCATGCTGCGGCGGGTGTTCGGCAAAAGCAACGCCGAGGGCGAGAACGATGTGGAGGCGAGCCGCTACTTCCCCGAGTGGGAGGACGTCGACTACATCGTCGCGTCACCGCTGGCCCGCGGTACCATGGGCTACCAGGGGGTTGCCGAGAAGGACGTGATGCACGTAATCGCTGATGTGAAGCGGCGGTTTTCGGTCGATGAGAACCGGATGTACCTCACCGGACTATCGATGGGAGGGGGCGGCACAATGTGGATCGGGCTCACGCGACCCGACCTCTGGGCGGCCATCGCCCCGGTCTGCCCCGCCCCACCCGCCGGCACCGACATCTTTGCGCCGAACGCGCTGAACCTCCCGGTATACATCCACCAGGGTGACGCCGACCCGGCCGTGCAACCGGAAGGAACTCGTCAGTGGGTCTCAACGCTCGAAGCGTTGGGCACTCGAGTCGAGTACACCGAATACCCGGGAGTCGGACACGACAGTTGGGTCAACGCATACGCCGACGGTCAGGTTTTCGATTGGTTCGACCAATTCCGTCGCGATCCGTTCCCCGACCGCGTCCGCTTCGTAAGCGACCGCTACGCGTTCGATACGGCGTATTGGGTCCGGTTCGACGCACTCACGCCGGGTCGTCCGGCCACAATCGACGCGACGTTCACAGCGACCAACACCCTCCAGGTCACTACCGAAGCGCTCGACGGCTTCACTCTGCATCTCACAGACCACCCAAGTTTCAACTCTGGGCAGGCTTTGAATTTGCAGATCGACGGTCAGCAGTTGGAGGCTTCCGGAGACGCGTCGTTCTCGTTCAGCTACCGTGATGCAACGTGGCAGGCGGGGGCGTACGGAGCGGCGCCCAAGGCGAAACAGCCCGGCCTCGAAGGTCCGATACGGGAGGCCGTCTCTGGCCGCCACGTATACGTGTACGGCACCGCGGGGAGTCCAACTCGAGAAGAGCAAACCGCACGGCGCTTGTTAGCCGAGCACGCGGCCGAATGGTCGGCGTACAGGGGTGCCTTCATGGGCCGCATTATGGTCTTCCCGCGCGTCGCGGCGGACCGCGAAATCCGACCGAGCGATCTGGAAGACGCCAACCTGGTACTGTTCGGCACCCCGGAGACAAACAGCATGATCGCGCGGTTCGCCGATTCGCTTCCCATGCACCTGAGCGAAACAGCAGCCTCCGACTACGGGTTGGTGTACGTCTTCCCGATTGGATCCAACTATGTGTTGGTCAACGAGGGACGCCCCTGGTGGGACAATCCGGAGTTGTCGGGGACGGGCGCCATGTTCGGCAGCTCTGTACCGACCCTTCAGCTGGCAAACAGGCAGGATTACCTGCTCTTCAACGCCGCGGACGGGTACACGGTGGCGGAGGGGCGGTTCGCGCGGGACTGGCGACTGCCGGGATGGCAGGCGGGTCAGCTGCAGGCAACCGGCGTAATCGTGCGCGACGACGCGATCGATGCCACAGCAGGAATCAGCGTCGAGTCGCTGATCGAAACGATGACGCTGGACGAGAAGCTGTCGTTCCTATTCGGCGCGCAAGATCCGACCGGTCGATCCGGCGCCGGATACATCCCCGGGGTACCGCGCCTTGGCATTCCACCACTCAGGCTGGCCGACGGCCCCGCGGGCATGCGTACCCCCCTTCCGGCCACGGCACTGCCTGCACCGGTGGCACTCGGGGCCTCTTTCGATGTCGATCTCGCCCGGCGTTTCGGCCAGGTGATCGGCCGCGAGGGGCGAGCACGGAACCAGGACGTGCTGCTCTCCCCAATGGTCAACATCGTGCGCGTGCCGCATGCGGGGCGCAACTTCGAGACTTTCAGTGAAGACCCGTTGCTCTCCGCACGCATGGTGGCGGAAGAGATCCAGGGCGTAGAAGGTGAGGGAATTGTCGCGACGGTGAAGCATTATGTGGCCAACAACTTCGAGCAGGACCGCAGAAACGTCAACGTGGAGGTCGATGACCGTGCGTTGTACGAGATCTACTTGCCGGGCTTCGAAGCGGCGGTGGCTGCGGGCGCCGGAAGTGTCATGTGCGCGTACAACAGGGTGAGCTCGATCTACGCCTGCGACAGTGAGGAGTTGCTGACCGACATCTTGCGGGACCGTTTCGGCTTCGAAGGTTGGGTGATGACCGACTGGTTCGCCAACCACTCGTTCGACGCCCTGGAAGCGGGGCTCGACCAGGAGATGCCGGGTGCGAGCTTCGGAGGTAGATCACGGAATGTATTCTTCTCGGATTCGCTCAGGGACGCCGTCGTCGCGGGGGAGGTATCTGAAGCCGTCGTAGACCGCGCGGTTGGACGCATCTTGGGACAGATGAACCGTATGGGTCTGCTGGATGGCTCGGCGGCTGCCCGTCCGCAGATGGACTTCGAGACCGGGCAGGCGGTTGCGCGAGACGTCGCAATCGCGGGGGCGGTGCTGTTGCGGAACGAACACGACGTGCTCCCGATCAGAGCCTCTGACCTCTCGTCGGTTGTGGTGGTCGGGCCCACCGCTCGGGTCCCGCTCATAGGGGGCGGCGGAAGCTCGCGAGTGACGCCGCTGCGCACTGTAAGCCTGCTGGATGCCCTCGAGAGCAGAATGGGTGGCGACACCGAGGTGCGCCACGTGCCCGGGATCGATCTCGACGGGGTCCCGGTTCCCACTGAGGTGCTCACACCGGAGGGGGAAACAGCTGGCAACGGACTGCAGCGGACTGCGGCCTTCGGCCCGCCACAGGTGGATGCCATTATCGATTTCACCGGCGACAACGCGCTGGCGGCCGGGTCCGTGAGGAGCTGGAGCGGCACGATCACCGCCCCCGTCACGGGCGACTACGATCTCAAGTTGCAGGCGCAGGGCGCCAGTGTGTCGCTCTCGCTCGACGGAGAGCGGCTGCTCTCGACAGGCGGGATGTTCGGCGGTGCGAGTCTCATCACTACGGCTGACGGCCTCCAGAACGCGACGGCCACGGTGCACCTGGAGGCAGGTGTGCCGCGACCGATTTCAGTCTCGTTCGGCACTCCGCGGTTTGGTTTTTTGGGGATGATGGGGGCTGCGCCGGTGGAGATCCGGCTGGCGTGGGTTACACCCGAGCGTCGAGTCGCCTTTGCACGGGACGCCGTGGACGCCGCCCGGTCGGCCCGGATGGTCGTCGTAGTCGGCTACGATGAAGGCACCGAGGGTAGAGACCGCCCGTCACTGGCACTGCCGGGCACCCAGGACGAATTGATCAGTGCCGTGGTCGAGGCCAACCGGCGTTCTGTGGTCCTGTTGCAGACGGGCAGCGTCGTGCTCATGCCATGGCTGGAGGACGCGGCAGCCGTGATGCAGGTCTGGTACCCCGGACAGGAAGGCGGCGAGGCGACCGCCGCCCTACTGCTCGGCGAGGCCAACCCCGGAGGCAGGCTGCCGATCACGTTCCCGCGCACCGAAGCAGACGCTCCGGCAGCGTCGCCGGAACGCTATCCCGGTCAGGACGGCACGGTCACATACGATGAGGGCATATTCGTCGGTTATCGCTGGTACGATGCCCAAGACATCGAGCCGTTGTTCCCGTTCGGTCACGGACTCTCGTACACGCGTTTCGAGTATGACGACCTGGAAACGCGGCAGGCAGGCGACGGGATCGACATTTCTTTCACGGTACGGAACCGAGGGGATGTGCCGGGAGATGAGGTGCCACAGGTGTACCTAGGACCGCCTCAGGACATGGCGGTTCCAATGGCGCCGAAGCAATTGGTTGCGTTCGACCGGATCACGCTTCAGCCGGGTGAGCGGCAGGAGGTTACGCTCCACGTCGACGCCCGCCAGTTGTCGTATTGGTCCGTAGAGACCGGGGCGTGGGTACGCGCTAACGGTGAGCGGACTGTTTACGTCGGCGCGTCCTCTCGCGACATGAAATTACAGGCATCAATAGAGGTTACGGGCCGGTAACCGAGTAGGTCGTACGCCCGTTCCCCGTTCAGGAATATTCAGACGGCGTCGAGACACTTCGGGACACCGGGTTCCCGGTTGATCGACGAATAGCCGAACAAACACCTGTTCGGCTATTCGTTTTGGAAACCCGCAATACCGTGTGTCACTTGGATAGTTGAGGTCCGGTGAAGGGCACTACCCGGGAAGTGCGTGCGGCGTCTGATCGCCACCGAGGCGGCCTCGAGCGGATTCGGCGGCGATCTCCGCGAGGCGGTCGCTGAGCCCCTCCAACTCGGCGCGCCTCCTGCGCGACACCGCCCGGAAGATCGTCCGCGCCAGCGTGTACATCCCGCCCACCCAACCGGCGGCGAGCAGGCCCACCTCCGGGCCGGCGCCCAGGGTCCCGATTCCGATGGGCAAGATCATGCCGAGCCCGCCACCGCCGCCGCCACCCATGATCCCGCCGAAGAGCCCGCCGGCCAGTTCGCCGAGCCGTTCCTGGACATGGATGCGCGTCTGCCCACCCCTCGAGACGACGCGCACCTGCACTGAGCGGCCCCCCCCCCGAACCGGAATGTGTGGTACTCCAAGTGAGCGACCGACCGAGCGTGCCGACCTGTCCAACGGTCGAGAGCGTCGCCTGTGTTTCTTCGACGATGTCCTCGTACGCGGTCTCATTGACTTCGCCGTCCACGACTCTCTCCCACTCGATTTGAGTCGGACTGCCGAGCCAAAGGGCGCCTGCCCCGAGTTTGACCGGGCGTGCGATGGGTTCAAGGGAATCCAGCTTCTGCGCCGCCCGTTCGACGCGCTCCGGCGAGATGCCGACGTCGCCGGCGATCTGCTGAACGGTTCTGAGCGACATCCCCTCTTCGGTGGGGTGGGCCAACTGCTCGTCGGCCGCCTGCCTCACGATCTCCTCTACCTCGCTGTCGCTGTAGCACCGCACCGCGTCCTCCTCCGCGCGGAGCGCGAGTAGAAACGCGTCTACGGTTTCGAAACGATCGCTCGTGCGGATGGTGAGTGCGCGCACCAACGCCCGTTCGATTGATCCACCGAGTTCCCGGATGCGCGTTTGGTGTCGTTCCGGCAAATCGGTGAACTTGCCAAGCTTGACCGATTCATCCGTCTGCCACATTCCAGGGGGCTCGCCGAGCAGCATCTCGTACAGGACGCAGCCCACGCTGTACACGTCGGTCCGGGCGTCGAGATCACGCGCGCCCGCCGCCTGTTCGGGGCTCATATACCCCGGGGTGCCGAGGGCCAATCCGGTCCGGGTGATGTTCGCGCCGCCAGCCGTGCTCA
>JBDGYW010000015.1:0-22802 GCA_039588935.1 Gemmatimonadota bacterium
GAGACTTCCTCGAAAGCCTGACTCCCGCGGGAATCCGTCCTTATCAATGGCTTCTTCAGTCGGTCCGGGTCGTACAGCAGGCCGGTTCCACCCGCGCCCCGAGGGCAAAGGTGTCCATTGGAAAGAGGATCCTTTGGGTTGCCTTTGATCTTGGTCACGCGCCCGTTCTTCACATGGGCCAGTATGCCGCACTTCCAGAAGCAGAGCTCGCAGAAGGAAGGGACGATCCGGTCACCATTCGTGTCCGGGTCCGGGATCGGATTCGCGTAAAGGCCAAACCAATCTGTGGTAAGCCCTCCGAACGCGGATGCTCCTGCGACGCCTCCACCAATCCTTATGAATTCACGTCGTTTCATGCGTTTTCGACCTCCGCTGACTGCCGGTATTCCGGTGTGAATTGCTCGCCGGTTTCCGGGTGAACCCAGTCGCACATAGCCGACATCAGGTCTTGCGTAACGTCGCCGGCCAACTCGAGCTGAATCTCGGTTCCGTGCCGAGTTGCCTCGATCAGCCCGCGATCGCGCAACTGACCTATGTGGCGGGCCATGGTCGACTGCGGCCAGCCGAGTTCTTCGATAAGCTCCTTTTGGGTTATCCCCTTATTTCCAAAGAGTTTACAGACGATCGTCAGCCTGTCGGGATGCGAAAGGACCTTGAAGATGCTTGCGGCTCGGCGAATGTCCTTGGGATCTGCCATCAACGGCGTTTCTTGAGCTAGCGACATGCGACATCTCACATATGCAGGTAAGTGGATATACGAATATATAGTTATTAGATCATCCGTGCAAGATGTCACGATTGCTCCCAACCGCCTCGATCCCCCACTCGTTTGTGTCAGCCAACCGGGTAGCACATGCGGGTCATGGAGTCCGTATTCAACGTTTTCCGGAACCTGGTTGTAGAGGTGGGTGAGTGCCGAGTGCACTGGGCATCCATACGCAAATACTTGTACGGACAGGGAGGGAAAGATGAGGAACCTCAAACATGCCACGGTCGGTGTCTTCGCTGGCGGGCTGTTGTCATTTGTGACATTGGGCTTCGCAACAGCGCAGGTTGACAGCACGGTACGCCTGGATATTGGAACCGTGGCACAAGAACTCGAGTTGAGCGAAGAGACGAGCCGCCAGCTCGCGCCGTTGTTGGACCAACTCGATGCTGTCTTGCAGCGCCGGCAAGAGCACAGGCAACAGGCGGATGCGATCCAGGAAGAGTTCGCGGACACCTACGAGCAGATTGCTGAAACGCTGTCGGCAGCCGAATTGAGAGATTTTCATCTACTCCTGCGGGAGACAGCAATTGGGCCGAGAGCAGGCCGCCCGATGGGCCAGTTCTATCGGGATGGCAGAATGCGCGGCGGGGCGAACAGATGGCCGGCAATGAGAGGGGGGCGGGGTAACTTTGGCCGAGGAACGCCGATGCGGGGAACACGTGGATACCGGGGCCAGAGAGAACCGATGCGCGGTTTGCGCGGATGCGCGGCCTGGGACACCCGGCCGGGTTGGCGTCCCAACGGATTCGACCAGAAGGACTGAGTTTGCAGCCGCAATGGGGTAGGCGTAGTCACGCGGCCTGCGCCTACCGCATGCCATAAGTCGTTCTCCAGTTAGAGTCCACCGAACGTGAGGGCACATTATGACAACTGGACCGAACGCCGCCGATGCGGTACGGTTGAACGAATCGTCGAGGCCGAAAGAAGGCAGCGTCTGCCGAGCCCGCAGTGCCTCGAAGGCATTAGATGAGAGCACCCCAAGACAAAGACGAAGCCAAGTCGTCGGACAACGAACTTGCCATCAGGGTACAGAGTGGAGATCGTGATGCTTTCGAACTCCTCGCCCGAAGGTACATGCGACCGGTTTACGCGGTTGTATCGTCTTTCCTGCGCCAGCAGGAGGACGTCGACGACTCGGCTCAAGAGACGTTTCTCAGGGCCTTGGAACGAATCCACTCGTACAACCCCAAGCGCCCATTCGCGCCATGGTTGTACCAGGTCGCCCGCAATATTGCTCGAAACCGATGGAAATATCTCAAGAGCAGACAACATGAGGATCTCGCGGCAGTCGAAGGAGTGGGGAAAGAAGTCGCGGGAGATGATCCTAGCCGACTCGCGGAGTTGTCCGAACTACGGAAAAAAGTCGCCGCGGCCATCGAGTCGCTTCCAGAACGCCAAAGAACCGCCTTTCGGCTCCATGACGTCGAGGGCTTCAAAGCAATTGAGATCGCGGAAATGCTGGGGGTAAGTGACGGCACGGTGCGCGCCAACGTGCACCATGCGCGACGGGCGCTTCGGGAACGATTGGAACCGTACCAGATAGACCGGGACTGATGATGAACGACGAATCACAAGATCCGCTACCCAAGGAGTTACTGCCGAAATCGTCAATTGCCGACGATCCAGCTCTTTGGGATGCAAGAGTGCAGAACCTGGTGGCTGCCGCTACACCTAAGCTGGCGCAATATCGCAGTGGCCGTGTCCCGTGGTGGTCGCTTCTGGCCGAACGGCTTCGGCCACGCCTGGCTGTGGCCGTCGCGGCGGCAGCAGCATTGATGATTGTCGTCCACCTCGCTCTACCGGCGCCAGCGACTCCGTATGAATCGAGTCTGCCGTTGGCGACAGTTGTCGGTGAAGGGAATGATGCCACCGCCCTGTGGTCCATCGTGAACGATGAGGTCGATCCGGTGCTTGCACTAGTCATTCTCGAAGGTGAAACGCCATGACACAGACGAAACGGATCACACTTCAATGGCGGGCGGCCTTCGCCGCCGCTCTCTTGATAACCATGGGAGCGTTCCTCGGCGTCTGCGCCGACCGCCTCTGGCTTGTGGCATTCTCTGGCCCGGAGGAACGGCCGCAGGTGTCGGTCGAGACGTTGTCAGATGCCCTGAATCTCAACGTACGGCAGCGGGACGAAATCAGAGCCTTGGTAGACAGCATCGGATGGGCCATCAGTGAAGCGCTCGAACAAAATCCCGAGTCCCTATCGGTCGTGGCGCGTCATGCCCGTGCTCGTCTCGAACGTGCTGTCCCAGTTGGACAACGCCCTCGGTTTCGGAACTGGATGGATGGACGTCGATCCGAGATGCTCGATCGTATGAGAGGACAGGGCAGGATGCGGGGAGGACGTGGAAGGGGACGCGGTAGGTTGCCACCTCCTTAGTCCACCGAGGGGCGGTTGAGTGCTGCCCCTTGCGGAACCACCCACCCACAGCTTTATCTGTTGTCGATAACGCAGCGACTTACCGTCGTCAGCAAAGTCTGAGCAAATCGAAAATCTCACCCGTTGGGAGGTCCCGCCGGTGCAGGACTCCGCTCCAGCATCAGACCTCAGGTACACAACCGACTCGGCGCGCGGTATTCGACGACAGCGATGTGGCCGCGGATTCTCGTACTTTGCCGCGAACGGGCAGCGAGTTCGCAGTGCCAAGAAGCTGGAACGCATCAGGAAGCTCGCCATCCCGCCAGCCTGGACGGACGTGTGGATATGCCCCAGGAAAGACGGGCACATTCAAGCCACGGGCCGTGACGCGAAGGGGCGGAAACAGTACCGTTACCATCCCGACTACCGTGCTGAACGCGACGAAACGAAGTTTCACCGAATGCTGGAATTCAGCACTCTCCTTCCCAAGCTACGTCACCAAGTTGAGCAAGACCTGTCGCTTCCCGGGTTGCCCCGTGAAAAAGTGCTGGCAACGGTCGTACGTCTACTCGAGAAAACGCTGATCAGAGTGGGCAACGAGGTCTACGCTCGGAAGAACCGATCATATGGACTCACAACATTGCGCGATCGTCATGTTGAAGTCACCGGTGACGAAATCCGATTCAGGTTCCGTGGAAAGAGTGGGATAGTCCATTCTGTCGCCGTGAACGATCACAGACTGGCCAGGATAATCCAGCAATGTCAGTCGCTTCCAGGACAAGACCTGTTTCAATTCCTCGATGACAACGGCAAGCGCCAGGACATCAGCTCCAGCGACGTCAACGAATACCTGCACCGGATCACAGGCCGGGAGGTTTCAGCAAAGGACTTCCGCACCTGGGCAGGAACGATGAGAGCAGCGACTGCATTCCGCGATGTCGGGCCGACCGATTCTGAGAAGGATGCGAACAAGAACGTGGTCCAAGTCATCGACCAGGTCGCTGAGAACCTCGGCAATACCCGTGACGTCTGCCGAAAGTACTACGTCCATCCGAGCGTGATCGAACGATACCTGCAGGGTGAGGTGATACCAGCGACACCACCTTTGACCAAACCGAAAAGCAGGCGGCCGTCAGCGATGCTGCGGCGCGACGAGTACGCCGTGCTGAAGTTCCTGGATCTGGAAGAACACTCAAGTTGAGAGGACGCATTGGATGAGCAGGATTGTTTTGCGATACCGAGGGGTCCCGATCACAGCTGCATTGATTCTAGCTGGGTGCACGGATACCGTCCCGCCGAGCCCCGTTCTTCTACCTCAGCAGAGTGGCACGACAGTGCGCCTGCAGGCCATCAGCGTGGTAAATGAAGCTGTCGCGTGGGCAAGCGGACTTCAAGGCGCGGTGGTACGGACCACGAATGGAGGTGCGAGTTGGACCGCCTCTACCGTGCCCGGGACGGACTCACTGCAGTTCAGGGACATCGATGCGATTGACGCCAACATTGCCTATCTGCTGAGTTCCGGGAGTGGTGCGAGTTCTCGTATTTACAAGACCTCCGACGCAGGAGCTTCCTGGAGTCTGCAGTACACGAACACCGATCCTGCCGGATTCTTTGACTGTATGGCTTTCTGGGACGCTAACCACGGCGCGGCGTATGGTGATGCCGTTGAAGGATCTCTAGTCATACTCACCACCACAGACGGCGGGAATTGGCACCGAGTGCCGACAACGAACTTGCCGGAAGCCCTGCCCGGAGAGGGTGGATTCGCGGCGAGCGGAACTTGCCTCATCACCCACGGCGATAGCACGGCTTGGATTGGAACCGGAGCTGCCAACACCGCTCGCGTGCTCAAGACAACTGACCGCGGCTCGACATGGACTGCGTACACGACGTCGATCGTGAGCGGCTCCGGCACATCCGGGATCACTACGTTGGGCTTCCATGACGGCCTGGTGGGAATAGCCGCGGGAGGTGAGATCTCGAGCCCTGACACTCACAGCGACAACGTTGCGGTTACAGATGACGGCGGTCTGACTTGGGCATTGGCGGGACGGCCGGTGCTGCCAGGGGCGATCTATGGCCTCGCGGTCGTGCCCGCTGTCGAAACTCGCACCGTCGTCGGTGTCGGTCCATCCGGAGCAGATTACTCCCTCGATAACGGTGCGACGTGGTCGCCGCTCGATTCGCTTGAGTATTGGAGTGTGGCCTTCTCTCATGCGGGCATCGGATGGGCAGTCGGCCCTGATGGAAGGATCACGAAGATCACGTTCCACTAATGCATTTCACAACTGCATGGACTTGCCGAGCGCCGTCGATGAGGTTAACTGAGAGGTAACGATCCACGAAGCCAGGAGGCCCCAATGGGTGAAGGTCATGATTACCTGAAACAGGTTCAGGATGCGTTGAGAAAGTTCGAGGAGGCCGTGATAGAACACCATAAGCACAAGCTCCTCGACAGCAAGGTCGCCCGCAAACAGTCCGTTGACCACGCTCGCGAGAAGGTCGTGGAAGTTGTCGTAAAACTGGTGACTGCAGAGAAGATGAAGCATCAGTAGTGCATGCGCTGGGCAAACGACCGAGGCTCGCCACAGCGAACTCGAACGAATGAGAACGTGATTTCCACGTAGCCATGGCGTACGTGCAACCTCAATACTGCCTGCTTCTATTCCTGGGCGTTCTCACCGCTCTGCTTCTCGCACGCGCCCTCGGCTTTTCCCGTGTTATCGTGCCATCCTACCTGCGCTACCTGTGGACGTTCGCGCTGATCCTCAGTGTGTCGGAGTGGCTGTCATTCACCATTGCTCTCTGGATGCTGGCGTTCTTTTCATTCCTGGCGCTACGCGAATACTTCTCTCTGGTCGACATCCGACTGCAGGATCGCTGGGGCATTCTCGGCGCCTACGTTTCAATCCCGTTCATGACGTACCTGATCCAGATCTACTGGTACGGCATGTTCATCATCTCAATTCCGGTTTACACCTTTCTCGTCATACCACTGCTCATAGCATTGGGCGGAGCTGATACCAAGGGTACCGTCTTTTCAATCGGCGTTATCGACTTCGGCCTGTTTCTCTTCGTTTACTGCGTTGGGCACATTGCCTTCCTGGCTCTCTTCTCCACATGGATGGCGGCTCTACTGGTCGTTGGCGTGGCTTTGTGCGATCTCGTTGACCGGTCGTCGCTTCTCGAAAACCGCACTGGATGGAAGGGCGCCATCGTGCGGTATCTACTCTCGGCGCCGATCACCGCAGGCATCTCGATTGGCATGTCCGGATGGACGACCTTGCCTGTTGTACATTCCGTGGTGTTGGGCCTGCTGATACCGTTGCTGGTATTGGCCGGCAACTTTGCGCTCGAGGCCATCGAATCTGACCTTGGCATTTCCCAAGACCGGCTGTTGCCAGGAACAGGGCAGATCATCCATGGGGCCAAGTCGTTCCTCTTCACTGCGCCAGTGGTGTTTCACTACATACGGTATTTCTGGGAAGAACCGATATTCCGGTGATACCGTCGTTTAGAGCCCTTATTCAGGTCCTCTTCGTGCGGCCTCTGCTGCGCATTGTGTTCGGCATAACTGTGACAGGACGAGAAAACCTCAGAGGGCTGAAGCATTTCGTACTCGTCGCGAACCACAACAGTCACCTAGACACCTTCCTCCTCTATTCAATTCTCCCAACCCGACAGATCGCCAATACCAGCCCCGTTGCCGCCCGAGATTACTTCGCCAAACCCCCATGGCTCTTTGGCGTGGTGGACTATCTGCTCCGTCCAGTCTGGGTCGACCGAGATCACAAGGACGGAGACCCTCTCGAAGAAATGCTGAATCGGATCGACCGGGGCCAGAGTATCATCATCTTCCCGGAAGGAACCCGGGGTGAACCGGGTCAGATGCAGCGATTCAAGACGGGGATTGGCCGGTTGGTGCGAATGCGACCTTCGATCCCGGTAGTCCCGGTCTTCTTGCATGGTCCCGAAAGGTCCCTACCGAAGCGTGCACCGTTTCCCATTCCTGTCTGGAACCACGTCGCTGTGGGCCTGCCTTTGTTGTTCAAAGGCAGCACTGACAACGCCGCAGATCTGTTGAAGGTGTCGATCGAGGCTCTAGCGCAAACTCATTCCAAGGGAAGACACAGGAGAGAACCTGATCGTCCGCCACCACTTACGGTTGCGGTTCTTGGCATAGACGGGTCCGGAAAAAGCACCCTGTCACGGCGCCTCGCGGAACAACTCTCGGATTCAGCGACGACATGCCTGATTAGCGACACGCTCGAGTTGTTTGAGAACCGCGAGCCAAAGATCATGCAACCGCTGTTGGCTGAAAGGGCCCGCGAGTGGATCGGGCGACAGGCGAAACAGGCGAAGTCACTCGCGCGCTACAAGATCCCAAAGCTCACTGAACTTCTTCTCCGAGACCGCTTACATGCTGCGGCAAACCGATGGTACCGAGCCGAAGTAATAGTCATGGACGGCTGCCCCCTATTCAACATGACGGCGTGGGCAGCCCTCTACCGCGAGGATCACTTCAGTGAGGAGTTTTGCGGGAAGGCTATAGCGCTGATGTCGTCTGGTAGGGAGGGAGTCCAAAGGGGCGACCCCCTGCTCAGGCAGTTCCCGGAACTCTCATACCTGAGACGACTCGGTTTCAATCGACTCAACATACCCGACGCGGTGTTCTTCCTCGATGTTGAGCCGGCTGAGGCGATGCGCCGGATCGAATCACGGGGTGAACAGAAGCAAGTCCACGAGACCGAGGAGAAGCTCTCGAGACTTCGTGAAGCGTATCTGCTGGTATGCGCGGTCGTGGAACGCGAAGGCAGGGCGGCCGTTCTTCGAATAGACGGTGCAAGACATCTCGCCGAGGTCACCTCTGAAGCCATGGGGTTCGTGGCCAAGACAAGGAAGCCAAGTGACGAGCGGTAGTCGAATAGACGTCATCGCCACCACGATGTCAGGGTCGATTCAAGACTGGGGCAAAGTGAAAAGAATCGTACCGCTTTTTCGGGAACGCGGATTCGAGAACGTGACTCTCCATATTGCCGATAGCCACTCGGAAGCGAGGGATAGAACACGCGCTGTATTGGCGGATGGAGGGCGGACGGTAATATCGGCTGGTGGATCGGGAACCTTCAACAGCGTTCTCGAGGGGTGTTGCGACTCAGGCATCCACTTACAGGAAATTATCCTGGGGTTCTTGAGAAAGGGCTCCGCTGATCTCTTGGGCAAGGTGCTCGGCATGCCCGACGACATTGAGGGCGGCATCCTCACATTCGTCGAATCGATTCAGAACGGTCGAACCGTCCCCTGCGATGTGATATTGGCAAGCAGCAGAGGCACCGGTGATAAACAGCGACACTTCGTCGGATACGGAGGCGGGGAGATCTTCGGCAGAATACCTCACTATACCGAGAACAGATTCATCAAGTACTACAAGGGAATCTTCAGTCAGGTATTCGGCGACCTCGGGCCCTTCACGACCGGAATGGCGCTGGCCCTGCTGGAAAAGGTCCTGACAGCAGCCTGGAGACGCAGTCGCGTCTGGAAGATTCACGTTGACGGGGAACTCGCCTCAGAAGGGTTGTTCCAAGCGCTGATAGTCGTCAACGGATACCTGGGCCCAGACCTGCCGTACTCATCGGAGCCGCTTGGCTCCGGCAGTGTTTACCTGTTTGCAATGAGAGACGTTGGAACCCTGAGGCTTTTGGCGCAGGCCCGGCGCGCTCGTGACGGATCAATCTTGGACGATCCTGACAAATGGGGCATGGAATCGTTCTCGAGCAGTGAGTTGCTGGAACTCGAGCCAAGCGGTACCGCTCCGTTCCCAGTCAACGTGGACGGAGCGACAATGCTCTGCTCGGAACGGGCGCAATTCAGGATCGTAGACCAGATCCGTTTGATATCTCGCGATTGAAAGCGGCCTTCAACGTCATTCCGCGGCTAAATCACATTGCGATGGACTGACTGTTGACGGCTGTTAGCGTCCGCGCGCACCCTCCCTCAGTTCGGAAACCAAGCGCTCCGCGCGATAGATGTGCTCGAGTGCCTCCAAAATCCCCATCGCATCTACCGTGACCGCCCGGTTCGCCTCAGGTAGATAGATGTAGTCCCCCGGTAGGCTCTCGATGTTGCCATCGAACACCACACCTACCAGCTCGAGGTCGGTGTTGATGACTGGCGAACCCGAGTTGCCGCCGATGATGTCCGCCGTGGACACGAAGTTGAGCGGCGTGGACAGATCGAACTCAGCTGGCGGCGTCTTCCAACGCTCCGGAAGGTCCCAATCGCTGTCGGCACCGTATGAGTAGAAGTGGTCGTACAAACCCCAGTACGTCGTGCGGATCGGCGCGACGGTCCCATTGTACTCGTATGGGAGAACCAAGCCGTCAGCAATTCGTAAAGAGAAGGTCGCGTCCGGCGGATCGGTCGTACCGTAGACCTCGAACCGGGCGCGGCCGAGCTGGCGGCTCAAGGATTCTTCTTCTTCGGTCAACCTCGCAAAGCTGCCTTGAAACGGTCCGATCCGCGGAACAATCGCGACTATCAACTGGATGGCCGGATCCATCCCGGTGAGCGTTCCTCCCTCCATAGCCGAGATCGCCCCGGCTGAGTCGGTCAACACTGATTGTTCGAGGATCGCCCGAGCTGCCGCTTCTGCGGTACGGCCGGCGAGGATCTGCCTAGCTACTTCGCTATTCTCACCGAAGTAGTGCTCGATCTCCTCCAAGCGAGCGGCAAGCAGTCTGCGCTGCAACTCGAGCGGCTGTTGGCCGACAGCACGGAGGTTCGATTTTAGCTCGGCCAGTGCTTCCGCGGGCGCGCCACCTGTTTGCATGTTGACAAACTGAAACGCCAGAATGCCACGGTTTATGATCGCGGCGTCATAGTCTTCATTGCCCAGAGCCAGAAAGGCCCCCAATTCCGACGCGTACTGGAGCTTCTGGTCTTGAATCTCAGCCAACTGGTCTATCAGGCCACCGTACGATGCCGACAGAGCCGCGTCTGACTCTATCGCCGCCTGGAATCGAGTCTCGTTGTCTTGGCGCCGCGCCATTATCACAGGGTCGTGTAAGCCATTCAAAATGCCGCCGAACGCCTTCTGAGAATTCTGCAGGCTGAACACCTCATTCCGCAGGTCGAGTTCCTCAGCTTCTTCGGGGAAGTCATTCACAAAACTCTGAAGCACATCTGCGCGGCTCGTGATGAAGTCCAGCGTGGCTTTGTCACTGACAGCGCGTCGGAACTCGAGTTCGGCGACGGTCTGCAAGCGGCTAGTCGACCCAGGATTGCCGATCATGAACACGGCATCTCCTTCAGCGACACTCTCCAAACTCCAGGGGAAGTAAAAATCGGGCTCGTATGGTGCGTCATCCTCGTAGATGCGGAAGAACGACATGTCGAGCTGGTACCGAGGATAGGTGAAGTTATCCGGATCTCCTCCGAACTGGCCCATCATGAGTTCGGGCGCCAGAACGAGGCGAATATCGGTGAAGCGCTTGAACACATAGGCCGATGTCTTGGCGCCGTTCCACAGGGATATGATCTCCACCACAATGCTGTCTGCACCACTGTATTCCGCGGCGATCCTCTCGCCGATCTGCTCCGTGACAGAGTCTCGATCAGCATCTGGCGCTGCATCGACTTCCCCGGTGACATCCACGATCATCAGCAGCTGGTCGACATAGAGATCCCCGACCGAACGTTCATCGCCGAGAGTTGGTGCGTAGAAACCATCGTCGAGGAGTGTCTCGCCCTCTTGACTAACCTGCGACACACTCTCACGAGCGCAGTGGTGGTTGGTGAGAACCAAGCCGGCAGGCGACACGAATGACGCAGTGCAGTTGGGCAGCCGAAGGGAGCCCAATCGCGCGTTTCGAAACCACGCCGAATCGGGCGCAAACCCATAGGTCTCGGCGAAATACTCCAGCGGCGGGTATTCAAACGTCCACATCTTGCCGTTGTCAAACCGGCCGGCCTCGAGTTCTTCGCCGATAGCCATTGGTGTAGCTGTTACTGTATCTACCAGGAGAACCGTGTCGACGCGCACAGATACGGGAGCGGGCGCCGGAGCCTGAGCTGGCGTACTGGCCGAGGGCGCACAAGCCGCCAATTGAACGGCGAGGCACACGGTGGTAGTCAACTGAGTTACAGTTTTGGCATTCATGATCTCGTCTCGAATTGGTTGAAACGCGAGAATCGCGATTGGAATGGAGGGCAATGACCCTCCAGCGTTGATCAGGTCAAATGTGATCGCCGTCGATTGCCTCGAACTGGCCTGATACCCCTGGGTCGACCGCGAGGATCCGAATCTGTGAGTGGGGGGATACGATTTCCGAGGGAACTACCCATAGCCGGACATCCTCAAAAACGCCCAGGAGTTCAAACGCCTGCAATGCGTCCTCGGAGAAGTCGACCTGTACTTCCAAAATCGCGTCCCCCGGCGGTCCCTCCCCAACACTCAACGGTCGGTCTGTGAGCCAAACACCGTAGGCCTCTACCGTTTCCCCCGTAAGCGCATCGCGAAGTCCAAAGCTCCACCTTTCGTCCTCAAAGCCGTTCTTGATGATCTCGCGTGCTCCTGAGATAGTCGATCGGTGGTATAGGACCATCCGAGCTTAGCCTCCGTTGGGTGGAACGCCGACAATCGTTATGCCCTTTCCCTGATTGCAGCATAACCCAGGGGCAGCGTTGGCTCAACGGGGATGGTGAGTTGTGAGCGGTACGTAGGGGGATTGCGTTGCGTATCGCGAACGGTGGTACATCGACGCATATTCTTTCCGAGAGAACCCGTTCCCTCCAACCGGGAGAAGTGTAATGCCAAAGTTCCGTGCGTTTGTTGTGAGTGTATGTCTACTCGGATTTCTGTCAGCGCCCACTCTGTCGCAACGGCCATCCATCGAAGAGTTGCGCGAGGAGGTGCGCCAAGAGGTTGTTTCGCTGGCCAAACTCACTCAAGAAATCGTGGACATGGTCTACAGCTTCAGCGAGTTGGGATTCCAGGAGGTGTGGACAGCAGACTACTTGTCAGGTGTCCTCCGGCAAGAAGGCTTCCAGGTCGAGAGAGGTGCCGCCGGTATGCCCACGAATTATGTCGCTACGTGGGGAAGTGGAGGTCCGGTGGTCGGATTCATGGGTGATTTCGACGGCCTTCCCGAGACGAGCCAGAAGCCAGGCGTACCTTGGAGAGAAGCAATGATTCCCGGAGGGCCAGGCCATGGAGAGGGCCACAACACCACACCGGCGGTCGATATCACGGCTGCCATCGCGGTGAAACGTGTCATGGAGCGTCACGGACTCGAGGGTACCCTCAAGGTGATCCCTGGTGTCGCCGAAGAATTGGTGGCGTCGCGCACCTACATGGTGGTGGCAGGTTTGTTTGAAGGCATGGACGTGATGCTTTCAACGCATGTGGGTGCCGGACTCCGTACAGGCTGGGGCATCTCCGGCTCCGGATTGGTTTCCACCACATTCACTTTCCACGGCAAGACAGCGCACGGAGCTGGATCTCCGTGGTCGGGCCGTAGCGCTCTCGACGCGGTGGAACTGATGAACGTGGGTTGGAACTTTCGCCGCGAGCACTTGAGGCTGCACCAGCGTTCCCACTACGTGGTGGTGAACGGAGGCAACCAGCCCAACGTCGTCCCCGGTGAGGCACAGGTCTGGTACTACTTCCGCGAACTCGACTATGACCGGATCAGGGCGCTCCACGAACTCGGCCAGACCATGGCAGAGGCCGCGGCCATGATGACGTCGACGGATATGGAAGAACGCGTGCTCGGTTCTGCATGGCCCTCGACGATGAGCAAACCCCTTGCAGAGCGGATGCAGGCAAACATCGACCGAGTCGGCATGCCCGAATGGGATGAGGCGGACTTTGCGCTCGCAAAGGCTGCGCAGCGCATGCGAGGCGTAGACGAGGATAGTCTCCGTACCGAGACCGATACACTACGCGAGGCCAGCCAGGGCATGGGCGGCGGCAGCGATGACATCGCAGAGGTTTCCTGGAACGTGCCCACGATTCGCTTGAGTTACCCGTCCAATATTCCCGGCATGACCTACCACCATTGGTCGGCAGGAATAGCTGAGGCAACACCGATCGCTCACAAAGGAGCGAACGTCGGTGCCCGAGTCATCGCCATGACAGCCATCGACGTGCTGCGCGATCCAGGCCTGGTAGAAGAGGCCTGGCGTTACCACCGCGAGGTTCAGACCAAGGACTACCAGTGGACCTCCCTAATTCCAGAAGGAACACAGCCACCGATTTATTTGAACGCAGAGAAGATGGCGCGGTACCGGCCTTTGATCGAGCCGAACATCTACGATCCGAGTCGGTTCGATACGTACCTCGAGCAACTTGGCGTGACGTATCCGACTATGGAGACGGATTCGACGACGCTGAGGGGGAACAACAGATAGCACCGTCCGACACGGGATGGAAACCCGTACCAGACGCAACTCCCTCTGGCGTTGATGCCCCGGAGGTAGCTATAAGCAGGTGGCAACCAAGGTTGTCGCAGCAAAGGAGCCAGAATCGATGAGCAAGACTGAAGAAAACCTGAAGGCCGCATTTGCGGGCGAGTCACAGGCACGGAACAAGTACACCTATTTCGCAAACGTCGCCCGGAAGGAAGGCTACCACTACATAGCGAAGATTTTCGAGGAGACCGCCGAAAACGAGAAGCGGCATGCCAAGGACGAATTCGCTCTGCTGGGCGGCATCAGCGATACGGCGGCCAACCTGCAGGAGGCGGTGGACGGCGAGCATTACGAGACCACCGAGATGTACCCAACTTTCGCCAAAGAAGCAGAGGAAGAGGGCAACACGCAAGCCGCAAAGCTGTTTACAGAGATCGCGAAGGTCGAGGCGCACCATCGCGACCGTTACCAGAAGCTGAAGGAGATGGTGGACAACGGCACGGTGTTCAAGCGTGACGAGCCTATAGCGTGGAAGTGCTCGGTGTGCGGCTACGTTCACGACGGCACTGAGCCTCCCGAAGTGTGCCCATGCTGCAATCATCCGCGGAACTACTACGAGCCGGCGAACCTGGATATCTGAGCGCCTAGTTGCGTAGGGGAAGCGAATAGGGACGCTGGCAGTAATGAACAACGGCCGGAGGCGGGACCCGTCTCGTTTCTCCGAGACGGAGTGTCCTGCCGGAAGCCTATTGGCCTTCCGGCGTCGCACGCCGCTGGGCCGCTACATCGCGAATGGCGCCTACTACCAAAAGCCCCTCGGGTGACTGGTACGGCGCCAGGTTGATCTCCACCTGAAACTCATGGCCGTCCTTGTGGTGCGCGGACAGTTGAACTCCTGAACCCATTGGGCGTATGCGCGGCCTCTGCACGTAACCGTCACGCTCGGCCACATGACGGTCACGAACAGCCTCCGGCACCAACACCTCCACCGGCTCGCCGAGTAGCTCGTCGCGCGCGAATCCGAACATCCCAACGGCTTGCACGTTTGCGTCTACAATCTGCCCTTCGGTGTTCACGATGACGATGGCGTCGGGCATCGCGTCGATCAGTGACGAAAGCGCGAAACGAGTTGGTTCACGGTGACCGGAGTGATTTCCAGACATGCGACTTTCCAGGGCAAGGGGACAAACCAAGCACCAAAGCGTTAGAAAGATACACCCGGATCACGCCGTCACCTTGGTGGGTCAGGGATCGCGCGCCAGTCTCAACCCGATCGCATCGAGGAACACGCTGTTTCAGTTGGGGTAGGCGGTACGCGGATCCAAACAAGAGGTTGACTGTGGCTAAGACAAAGGTTGCGTTCGTTGCACTGCTGTCCAGCGCGTTGACTGCCGCCTGCTCAGATCCGTTCGAGCCATGCGGACCGGGAGTGCCCAATTGCTACTGTGACCAGTGGATCGACAACCCGGTGGTCGGGCCATGTAGAGGCAACGCCGCTTCCTGCCTCGACGCGATACCAATCTGCCTCAGCTGGGTGCGAAGAAGCAGCTAAACCGCGTATCCAAACAGGGTGCTTTGACGGGTGTGAGTAGTAACCCGATCAGAACCCCATCAAGGCGCGCACGCGAGGGTTGATTCGTTCGGACGTCCAGAAGGGCTCCCACACCAGGACAATCTCCGCATGAACAACACCCTCAATCGATGCAACTGCGGTCTTTGCCTCACTCATGATATGCGGTCCCATCGGGCACCCGGGCGAAGTTAGCGTCATCTGGACTTCAACGTCTCCGTCATTCACCTCGATGTGGTAAACGAGCCCAAGGTCAACGATGTTGAGCCCCACCTCGGGGTCGATGACCTGGCGAAGCGCCGACATCACCTCTACCTCACCCAGAGCCAGGGTGGCGAACTCGCCGCTAGCACTCTGGAGAGGAATCCCATCTAGTGCCTTTGTCGTCACGATGACCTCAACTGTTCAATGGATCGTTAAAGTGGTACTACAATACATAATAAGCCGTTCGGGATCGGTGCGGTAGTGCAGGCTGAGAAAGCCAGACACTCGCAAGCAAACATCCTGAGTTGCCACAATCACGGAGTCTGTGATCGCGCCCCAGCTGCGGGTATTCCCTTGAAACAGGTGGTTGTCGTTCACTGAGCGGCTGTTGACGGCAGGTACGGAAACCGCAAAGGAGTTGACACGAGTCTAGGACATTCGCCAAAACGGAATGTGCCCGAACCGTGATAAGTCCACCCACCAAACTCGGTGAGTACTTCGAAGACACAAGAAGCGACTCCGGCTAAGCCGAAGTCGCTCTTGCATTTAGGTAATTGCCCCGCCAGGGCTCGAACCTGGACTCTTCTGATCCAGAGTCAGACGTGTTGCCAGTTACACCACGGGGCAATGAGATGGAGCTGAGGGGGATCGAACCCCTGACCTCTGCATTGCGAACGCAGCGCTCTCCCAGCTGAGCTACAGCCCCGAGATACTAAGCCCCGCCCGAAATGCTGAGCGGGGGAAGAACAGCATAAAAAGCTAGCCCGCGTCGTCCGGAAACGGAACCTCGATCTCCAACCCGTCCTTCGCGACAATCGTCTCGGGAAACACGGACCGCGCTTCTTCCAAGAGAGCCTTCGCGTTGGCCGAATACCTGGCTGACACGTGGGTCAACACGAGACGCTTGGCACGCGCGGCCAATGCGACCTGCGCAGCCTCAACGGCCGTTGAATGTGCGGTGTCCTTCGCCCTCTCCCTTTCCTCTTCCCCAAACGTGGCTTCGTGCACAAGCATGTCAGCCCCGTCCGCAGCAATCACCACACTCTCACACCCGCGCGTATCGCCAGTAAGGACCACGAGGCGGCCCGGTCGAGATGGGCCTACGAGTTCCACTGGAGCCACCTTTGTACCATTCGCAAGCTCTACAGTCTCTCCACTGTGGATACGCCCCCACAACGGCCCTTCGGGAATGCCAAGGTCCCTCGCCTTGCCGGGATCGAATCTGCCCAGGCGTTCATGCTCCCTCAGCGCAAATCCCACGGCTCCTCGGCCGTGCTCGACGGCTATCACCTGAATGTCGTATCCGTCCCTTTCCAAGCGATCGCCGGCACGAATCTCCCGTATGTCCACAGCAAAGGGTGTTCGCTCGACTCCGAGGTTGATGGCGTCGCTCAACAACCGCTCTGCACCTGGCGGACCGTAAAGACACATCGGTTCCGTACGCTCTTGTAGTGACAGCGTACGCATTAGTCCGATTACGCCCAGATAATGATCGGCGTGGAAATGCGTGAAGAAGATTTCGGACAACGCGAAGCTCACGCCGAACCGCATCATCTGGCGTTGGGTTCCCTCACCACAATCGAACATCAGGGTTTCGCCCTCGCGTTTGATCACCAATGAGGCAACCGAACGCTCGACTGTGGGGCGGGCGGCCGAAGTGCCGAGGAAAGTGACGGAAAGCATGGTGCGAATATAATGAACTGACAGGTCACCAGATGGCCTGTGACGTTTCGACTCTAGGCGCAGAGTTGCAGAAGTCGCGGAGGGGCAGTATTTGAGACAAGCACCCTGCACCTCTGCATCCCTCCACTTCTGCTGCCGGGGGGCGGCGGGGCCGGGCGGTTAGAACACACTCACAAACGTATACCTCCCCGGATTCTCCCTGATGTCATCCAGCAACTGCCGCAGAGAAACCAGCAACTCATGCAGATCGCCGTGTATCGTGGTATCAGCCAGGAGTTTCCCTATCGAGCCCGTTGAGTCACTCATCCGTTCCAGCATGCTATTCAGGGCCATCGCGGCGCCGGCGAACCCCTGGGCCATCTCCGTCACGCTTTCAGTGAGTTCATCAAGCTGCGAGATTGACTCAGTGATCGCAGGATTCGCCAACGTGGTGTCTAGCCGGCTCGCCACACGCTCCAATGCTCGAAACGAACTCCTCGCCTCGGCGACCAGCGGCCCGTCACCGACGCGCGCCACTACGTCCAACGCCTCCCTGACGGCTTCGAGCGTCGAGTGCACGTCTTCCGTCATCCGTTCAGATAGTATCCGCTGCGCTCCGATGAGGACTTCGACCGCGTCGTCGGTCAGACCGGTGGCAACCTCCGCCAAATCGACGCTACTCGTCCCGTCTAGAACCTGCCCTTCTTCGAGAAAACTGGACGCTCTACCCGGGCTGTACTCGACGTATTTTGCGCCCAGGAAATCGAGCGCTCTGATCGCCACATCCGCGTCAACCTTTGGCCGAAACCTTCCGTCCACCTCCAGTCTCACACTCACCTGGCCCTCGTCCTCCAAATCTATGGCCGCCACCGTACCTACCATGTATCCGGAGATCTGGACGGGATCTCCTTCGGTGAGAGTACCGATCTCCTCGAATACGACATTCACATCCAGCCGCCCGGTGGTGAAGGTGCGTCCCGTGAGCCACATTAGCCCGCCGAAGAAACCCGCTACGGCAACTATGACCAGCAAACCCACCGTGACCTCTTGTTTGTAGTACAGATCCATGCTTACCGACCTCTCAACTCGAAAGGGCTCCGCCTAGATCACGCTCCAGAAACTGGCGCACGGCCTCGTCGTGGCTCTCCATCATTTCATCGGGCGTTCCCATGGCGTGTATTCTACCGCCGGACAGGAGTGCGACTCGGTCCGCGACACGAAACGCTCCCCGCACATCGTGAGTCACCATCACGCTCGTAGCTCCGAGTTCATCTCTCAACTTTTCCACCAGGGCATCGATTATGTCCGCATTAACCGGGTCGAGCCCGGAAGTCGGCTCGTCGTACAGAAGGTAGGTGGGACGGCCCGCAATCGCGCGGGCGAGGCCAACGCGTTTCTTCATTCCGCCCGAAAGATCCGCCGGGTACTTCTGCGCAGTACTCTGCGGGAGATTCACCATGTCGAGACATTCGGTCACGCGATCCCAACAATAACCTCGATCTGAGGCGCATTCCTCGTCGGTGATGCCGAGTCTTATGTTCTCGAACACGTCCAAGGAGTCGAACAACGCACCGAATTGGAACACATACCCGATGCGACTCCGAAGCTCGGATAACTCCCTGCCTTTGAGACGCCGTACGTCCAAGCCGTCAACCGATACCGCTCCCGCATCCGGGTGCATGAGCCCGTTGATGTGCTTGAGCATTACGCTCTTACCGACACCGGACGGACCCAACAGTGCAACGGTCTCGCCCCGACGAACCGTGAAATTCACCCCGTCAAGGACCACGAAGTCGCCGAAGCGCTTTTCGACGCCTTTGAGTTCAATCAAGCCTCATCCCTCTCACCTCCCCTGCTGGGGCGCAGAGCGGCCGACCTGCATCACCGCACTTCTGCCTTTCTGCGTCAGTCCTCATGATCACTCTCAATCGCCTCATTGCTTCAGCAACAGCTTCGCCAATGCCACATCGAGAAACAGAATCAGCACCGATGCACTGACTACCGCAGCGGTGGTCGAGCGCCCGACTCCCTCGGCGCCCTGCTTTGTGCTGAACCCCATGTAGCAAGGGATGATGGTGATCGCGAGCCCAAACGCGAACGATTTGATCATCGAGTACCATAGGTCGAACGGCTTGAAGAAATATCGGGCACCATAAATGAAGTCCGCATTGCTCATGTCCAGCGAACTCTTGGCAGCAATCCAGCCCGCCCCGATACCCACCGCGTCGGCCACTACGGCCAAGACCGGCAACATTAACGTCCCGGCGACGACTCGAGGCAGGATTAGATGCGAAACCGAAGAGCGCCCGAGACTCTCGAGCGCATCGATCTGCTCGGTGACACGCATCGTGCCCAACTCAGCGGCGTAACGTGCACCGATGCGACCAGCGAGAATTAGGGCCGTGAGGACCGGTCCCAACTCCAGTATTATCGATTGGGTGATGACGCCGGCTGCGAAGTAGACGGGGATTCCCGCTGTGAACTGGTACCCTGCCTGCAACGATGTCACTCCCCCCGCAAACCCTGCCGTGAGCATGATGATGAACAGCGAGCCGTAACCCACGTGCACCCCCTGCTCTACGGCACGGGGGGCCCACACACGCCATTCCGGCAGCCCGCGAATCAACTGCCATACGAGAAATGAAACGCGACCCACGTGACTTGCCGCCCGCAGCGTCGCACGGCCTACTATCTGCCGGACGTCGGGATAACGCTCGGTCTTCACTACCGTGTACGAGCCCGAAAGTCGCCAACGCTGAGTCATTACGCAGTTCCAACGATCATGAAAGCCTTACCGTCAACCGGATATTGCAGCCGCAGGCAAAGGGAAAAGAGACGCCCAACAAGTAAGCCGAAGGTGACAAGAATCCATCAAGAACACAGCCGAACCGGGTGCTGCAACTCACGGTGCAAGCACCGCAGCAAACAATGACACCAGGGCACACACACCTGCAACGAATGATACGAGGGTCAAACGCCGTTTCTGCTGTTCAAACGCCGGGAGAACCTGCCCATCCGCGCTCGAAACGGCTACCGCTCTCAATCTGACCGCGGTCGGGAGCGCCACAAACGCAACAAGGAGTCCGCCAACCATCCCGGCGACCGTCATGATCCACAGTCCAATCGGAGCTGTGCGGCTTCCCCCCCCCCCCGATCCGACGATGGCCATACTCCACAACATGCCGGATCCGACGGTGAGTAACGCACCGGGCCCGATGATACGCGTCTGCACTCGTGCTCGAAGCGCCGCCCAAGTTACTCGCACCTGCGGGGATTCCACGCGAACACTGGTTGCCAACACCGTGACAGTCAGCCACCCTCCGATCCACATTGCCATGCCCAGATAGTGGACGAACCGAACGAAAAGCACCCTATCCTCTCTCTCCACTCACCAGTTCAGGTGTTAGCAGCTGACGACCCGCAAAGCCCGCTGCCAACTCATGCCAATGCGTGATCTCCGGTTCTCCAAGTTTCCAACAGAGAAAGACATCCCTGCCATCCTGTACAGACAGAAAGTCGACGAGGCCGTCGTCGAGACCTTTGAACGTACATCCAACCTTTTCTAACTCGCTGAGGTACCTACCAAGACGCCGCGCAATCCGGTCAATCTCAGTCCGCAGCGCAATCTGCGCATCGGTCTCACCATCATCGGAACGGCTGTTCGCAGCCATCACTTCATACTGCGCAACATGCTTCCGCCATTCTGCATACACTCCGACAACGTCCGTCACGATGGAACGGACGTAGGGAAGCGTTGCGTTCGCCTCCTCCAACGTGAAGTGCCGCAATGCTGAATCGGACATGGTCACCTTTCAACGCACCGCTCTGCATGGCTTGCGTAAATCGTCAAGCAACAGATTGGGCGGGTTGTAGCGGGCGCGGAGTTCTCAATTGAGTGAATAGTAACCTGCCACTGAACTCAGCGGTCAGTAGTCTACTGGCCTTAGGTAGGATTCGCCGATCGCAGTGTCGCTAACCATCGCGACTGTCGGTAACCGACGTTTCCAGTGCGTGCTGTTCAAGATACTACTCACCAACTCTACCTCATCTGGGGCGAACCCCAGCGCAACGACCTGGTCTGGCTTATAACCAGTCAGAAGCCAATGGAGAATGCGATCGGCCTGTTGGTACGAGATCCCCATGTCAGCTTCGTCTGTCTGCCCCTGAATGAGATCCGCCGAAGGTGGTTTCGTGACGATTTCTTCGCTTACGCCCAGGTGTCGCGCCAGATCCCAGACCTGGGTCTTGTATAGATCGCCCAGAGGATTGATCGGCGGAGAATCGTCGCCGTGCCACGTAAAATAGCCAAACAGGCGTTCGGTCTTGTTGCCTGAACCCAGCGGCAACGCACCGTGTTTGGCGGAAAGATCGAACAGCGTGATCATCCGCATGCGTGCCATGATGTTGCCCCTGCGCGTTTCGCCTGCTTCGCTGTCAGCCGCGACCAGATACGCATCAACAGCAGCTGAGATGTCGACGGTTTCGAGGCGTATGCCCAACTCCTTGGCCAGTATCTCAGCATGCTTCAAGCTGTCGGCGCTCGAAGTCCTGTACGGCATACGCACGCCGATCACGTTATCGGGTCCCAAGGCCCGAGCCGAAAGCGTTGCCGTGAGTGAGCTGTCGACCCCACCCGAGAGTCCGACCACCACCTTCTCGAATCCGCGGCGGCGCACTACCTCGTCCTCGATGAACGCCTCCAGCCATCGCGCCGTCAATTCTGTGTCGATGGCCAGTGGATCACTCGTTGCGGCGGATTCTATGACCGGGTAGCTCGCCGGATTCGGTACCCCAGGAAACTCGCGGGTTTGATCTGCACCGTCGAACGCCTCCGGTCGGTCTGCGTGACCGTTCGACTGCAGCAGGCTCGGGAGCTGGTTTTCCAGATCCGCCAACATGGGATCGGCAGCACGGGCTCTGGTTATCGTATCGAGATCCACATCAGCCACGATGACCGCGTCATCGAATAGCGGTGCGGACACCAACGTCCCGCCGTCTGGAGCAACGATTGCAGAACTGCCTTGGAGCGCTTTCCCGCCCTCGAACCCAACGGGCTGGGCAAGCACGACGTAGACGCCATGTTCATCGGCGATGTGCTGGGTCATCCGCTCCCAGGCTCTCACGCTGGCGGGACGGGAATGACCAGTGCTTTGGACATCCGGCGACGGCTCGAGCCCTCTCGCAGGTGCCGCGCTTGGCACAATCAAGATCTGCGCTCCATCTAGTGCCGCCAAGGCTCCGGTTATCGAGTGCCAAGCATCTTCGCAGATCAGAATGGCGGCACGTCCCCAGTCGGTGTCGAACGCCCGCACGGAGCGTCCGTGATTGACAAACCGCTTTTCATCGAACACGCCGTAGGTAGGAAGAAAGACCTTGCGGTGCACGTGACGTATGCGCGGCTCCCCGCCGTCGAGTGTTACGTACACAGCAGAGTTGAAATAACGGTTGTGACACTCTTCGTAGAACCCAACCACCAAGTCGACTGGAGGCGCTCCCACGGCCGCATGCATCGCCGCCAGGTCGTTGCAAAGCCCTCCCGCGGTTAGGGCGCACTCCCGCACCCCACCTTCCAGGAAGAATCCGGACATCGCGGTTTCGGGAAACACGATCAAGTCCGGTTTTTTGTCCCACTCTGATACCGCAGCAAACACACCGCCCAGCCGGCGCAGATTCTCAGCATAATCGGCTTTCTTGGATCGAATCTGGGCTACGGCAACGTAGAGCGTCATCTTGATGCCCGAAGATCAGTTGCGGTTGGGAACCAATGTTGAATCGGTCTGGGTACCCACGGCACCACTCGTATCAAAGGGCGCGGGTGATAC
>JBDGYW010000016.1:0-22280 GCA_039588935.1 Gemmatimonadota bacterium
CGCGGATGTTTGCCGCAACCTTCGTCCAACGAGCAGGTGACTTCTCAATCTCGACGCGTAACCGATCGAGTATCACGCCCCATTCTTCCGGTTCGTTCTCCGCATCGAACGCCGGCACAGAGCCGGCTCGCTCAAACTCGGCGCCCTTGTGAACCATCAGTGTCGCGTCGCCACCATCATCTACTATCAAATCCGGGCCCGAGCCGTCGGGCCACATCAGAGCACGCTCCGTGCAACGCCAATACTCTTCGAGCGTTTCACCCTTCCAGGCGAACACCGGCGTGCCGCTGGGATCTGAAGGCGTTCCGTTCGGGCCCACAACAACCGCGGCAGCGGCATGGTCCTGTGTCGAGAAGATGTTACAGCTCACCCACCGGACGTCGGCACCCAGTTCCACGAGAGTCTCGATGAGGACGGCGGTCTGCACTGTCATGTGCAGGCTCCCCATGATCTTGGCTCCCTTGAGAGGTCTTTGGGCCGCATGGCGCTCCCTGAGGGACATGAGGCCGGGCATCTCGTGTTGGGCCAGCTGGATTTCCTTCCGACCCCACTCGGCAAGGGCGAGGTCCTTGACCTCATATGCGAGCGGTGTCTTCAAGCCCTGCTTCGATTCAGTAGCTGTTGTTGTCATCGTTCCATTCCGCTTTTGTCACTAAAACCAATGATCATCCCTTATCCCACCTCTCGGATCAGCTCCGATGTGCGAACCGGGTCTTCCCAGGAAAACAGCTTGACCTGCTGCCCGTGCACATCCGCTTCCCTGGACTTCCGCCCAAAGTGACCGTATGCGGCGGTTGAGCGGTACACCGGCTTCCTGAGATCGAGATCGTTGATGATTCCGCCAGGCGTGAGATCGAAAACCTTGCGAATTGCTTGCACGAGCGACTCGTCGGATGTCTCACCGGTTCCGAAAGTCTCGACCATGACCGACACGGGCTCGGCAACCCCGATGGCATAGGCAACTTGCACTTCGCAGCGTTTTGCTAGACCTGCAGCCACGATGGTCTTGGCGACCCACCGCGCAGCATACGCGGCCGATCGATCCACCTTCGTCGGATCCTTCCCGCTGAAACAACCACCACCGTGGCGCCCCGCACCACCGTAGGTATCAACAATGATCTTCCGACCGGTCAGCCCTGCATCACCTTGCGGGCCACCTACCACAAACCGCCCTGTCGGATTGATGTGCAGCACTACATCTGAGTAATCGAGGTTCGACTCGTTCAAAACCGGCGTAATCACCTTGCCCTGAACACCCTCGCGGATTTCCTCTGTCTCGACATCCACGGAGTGTTGCGTCGAAAGCACAACCGCTTTCACGGCCGTTGGCCGGGCGCCATCGTACTCGATTGCCACCTGGCTCTTGCCGTCCGGTCGAAGCCACGGCAACTCCCCGGACTTTCTCGCCGCTGACAACCGTTCGGTTAGACGATGGGCAATCATGATCGGCATCGGCATCATGTCAGGAGTCTCATCCGTAGCGTAGCCGAACATCATTCCCTGATCCCCGGCCCCTCCGGTGTCCACGCCCTGGGCAATATCCAGCGACTGTCCGCCGATTGCGGCTAGGACCGCGCAGGTTTCGCTGTCGAAACCGTAGCTCGCGTCCGTGTAGCCGATGTCCTTTACAATTCCGCGCACGATTGCGGGCACGTTGAAGTGTGTCGTGGTCGTTATCTCACCGGCGAGCACCACCATTCCGGTCGTGAGAAGCGTTTCGCATGCAACACGAGCAGTCGGATCGTCAGCGATGATCGCATCCAGGATTCCGTCGGATATCTGGTCAGCCATCTTGTCAGGATGACCTTCCGTCACAGATTCTGACGAGAAGATGTGTTTTTGTGATTTCATCTGAGCCTGTTGTATTGATGAAGGATTGAACCTAGCGGGACCTCAGCCACCCGGCAATGGACCTAGATCCAACAAGTCGAGATCGACGAGTTCACTGAGGCGCCACTCCAAAACCTCGTACACGTCCCTAGCAGTGGGCGCCTCGAGAGCCACTGCCGCAGCCCTCTCTGCCGTGGCAACATCGAATTGACGCACCAACCAGCGCACCAACGGCAGTGTCACCGGAGAGGTGCTGAATACTCTGTATCCGAGTCCAATGAGCAGTAGCAGTGATAGTGGCTCCGAAGCCATCTCACCGCAGACGCTCACTTCGAGCCGCTCGCGGGTGCTGCTGTCCACTATGCGCTTCAACAGCCGGACCACTGCAGGGTGCAGCGCGGTGAAGCGATCGGCCATACGCGCGTTACCCCTGTCAATGGCCAGAGTGTACTGAGTGAGATCGTTGGTGCCGACACTGATGAATGCGCTTTTCTCAGCGAGTTGATCGACCATCATGGCAGCTGCCGGGGTTTCCACCATCACGCCCAGCGGCAGATCGGCGCCGAACTCGATGCCGTCTCGTTCGAGTGCATATGCCTCTTCGGCAATTAGATCTCGAGATCGTTCGATCTCCTCCACCTGAGTCACGAGCGGCAACATGAACCGCACATCAGCAAGTGCCCGGGCACGCAGGACGGCACGGATCTGCGTGCGAAACATCGCAGGTTCGTCGAGGCAAACGCGTATCGCCCGCCACCCTAGGAACGGGTTTGCCTCTCGCTGCGCACGAAACGCCGCAGGGAACTTGTCGCCACCTACGTCATAACTCCGAATTATGACAGGCTCGTTCGGAAACCACTTTGCCACCCGCGTGAAAAACTCAGTCTGTTCTTCTTCACCAGGCATTTCGTTCCGGCCGATCAGGAGAAACTCGGTACGAAGCAGACCGACACCTTCTGCACCATTCTCAGCAACGACCTCGATCTCCTCGGGCAAATCGACGTTACCACGGAGCGTCACACCAATTCCGTCAGATGTTACGCTTGGCTGCCCAACCGCATCCTTGAGTTTGCTCTCCAGAGCGAGGCGGACACCATCTCGTACCTGGGCGTCGGCAATCTCGTCGTCTGTGGGATCGACGAGTATCGTACCACGGGCCCCATCGAGAATAACCGTAACCCCACGCTGCAAGTGGTCGATGCCACCAGAAAGTCCCATCACACAAGGCATCTCTAGGCTGCGCGCGATTATTGCAGCATGCGCGGCCCGGGTCCCGTATTCGCTTCCAAGGCCCGAGACATTGGACTGCTCGAATTGAATGGTCAGACCAGGGGTCAGTTCCCGCATCAGCACGATTGCCGGACGGTCGCCAGCTCCCTGCAGTACGTCCTCGAGCGAGCCTCCGAGAAGAGCCTGCAGCACACGAATCTGGATCCCTGTCAGGTCAGCCGTCTTTTGCCTTAGCGTGGAGCTGGATGATTGCGCCCACTGATCGCGCATCTCCAGAACCTTGAACTCGAATGCTCGTTCGGCGGTCAGCTGGTTCTCACAAATGAGGCTTTCCACTTCTCCCAGGAAGTAGGGATCCTCCAACATGAGAATCTGTGCGCCAAAGATCTTGGCCTCTTCTTTTCCGGCGTGGATGAGTGTGTGTTCCCGCAGCAGCTCGAGTTCCCGGCGCACGTCGGAGATGGCTTTTCGCAACCTGAACAGCTCCGGCTCCACCTCGTCGCTGGATATGACGCGGTGAGTGATTTCGGGCATCTCCGTGTGCATTACGTAGACGGGCCCGATGGCGATGCCAGGCGAAACGCCAATCCCCTGAAGGATTCGAGAGTCGTTCATATATCTCCAAATTCCCTATCGAGCACTTCCGCGAGCGCATCTACGGCCGACTCGGCATCTTCGCCTTCGGCGCGCACTGTCACCCTGCTGCCGCATTCCGCGGCGAGCGTCATCACACCCATGATACTCTTTCCATTCACCTCCAGCTCACCCTTTGCAATGGTGATCTTGGCCTCATACTTGGACGCGGTTTTGACGAATTCACCCGCTGGGCGCGCGTGCAGCCCCAGCCGATTCCTGATGGTAACCGTGCGGTCGATTTCGCTCATATCCACCCTGCCAAGGCCGCGAGTATCACCAGAATGAGACCGTAACGAATGCCGCCCAACGTGGGCCAGAACCACCTGGCGAGCAGCAGGCCAACGCCCGCCACCAGCCCCGCGGCCGAAACCGCACCTGGCTCGAAATCGCCAACCAGCCACGCCGTCACGATAGGAAGCATCACGCCGAGCGCGAGCGCTGTCGCTGGCCCAGCAACACTTAACCCCCACTGCAACGCCGGGACCCCGAGCCGGCCCGCAACGTTGACGCCGCCGTACCATCCCGCTCTCAGCGCCCAGACTCTCAGACTCACGTTGACCGTATTGTGACTGACCAACAAAACAATCACAGCGACAACTGGCGACGCTACGACCGCCAGTATGAGACCGATCGCCGCGGCAACCGGTAGGCTCCCTGCCCAGACGAGCTTGTCTCCAACTGAGCCGAGCGGGCCTGCCAGAGCCGTCCTGAAGCGAGACATCTGCTCAGGCGTTAGTCCCTCATGCTCAGCCTTCGCCAATGCACCTACAGCCGCACCCGCGAAATAGGGATGTGAGTTGAATTGGGCCGTTGCTCTGCCTAACGCCTCACGGTACGCACGTCCACGAACACCACCAGGGAGCTTGCGCAAGATCGGCTCGCTGGCAAACGCAACCCCTACGCCTATCATACGTTCGTAGTTCCACGATGCCTGAATCAGGAGGGTCCTGAGCCAACTCTCAATCAGACCCTGCCTCATAGCAGCACTACTCCCGCAATCCCACCGACGAGGCCCAGAACAAACCACTGCATGGTCACGCGGCGGCCGGTGAGCCGCACTGTTCCCGAAACCACCGCCGCAATTGCCGCTCCCACTACCACGATACGCAGATAGACCGCTCCTTGCAGAGTGATCGGCATTGCATTCCGCATGACGTAAGCCGTGCCTAGTCCAACGGTCATTACCAAGGCTGAGCGCGCGACGTCCCTCAACACACCGCGCAGCTGGATTCCACAAATGGCTCTCGTGTCGCCTGACTCCAGCAACGCTGCATGACGGATTACATCCGCGCCGTTCATAATCCTCGCCAAATGTGCCCCTACACCGCCAACGTATGCCACGGCGAGCCCAAGCCCCCCTCCGAGTCCAGTGCTGAGTACGCTTGGTGAACCGGCAACGACTGCAACCGCGGCAACGGCACCGAGCCCGTAGTCCGGATACCGCGCAGCTCCGACTGGAAGTACCTCGAACGCGAAGAACTCGAGTATTACCCCCATCATCAGACCGCCTCCCGGGTCACCCACAATTGCCCCGGCTATGGTGCCGGCAACGAGTGGGCGGGACAGCATCGTCTGCGCCACGCTCGTCGTGTCGAGCCCGACGACCACTCCCCAGAGGCCCAGGAGCAACACGTTGTCGATCATAGGAACTCCGACAACGGAACCGCCTTGGCAGAAGGAACGTCCCTCGCCGTCACCTCGACACCGTTGGCTTCCAGCATCCTGAGACTCTCACCTTCTTCCTCAGAGAGAAAGACATATCGCAGCCGACGACGCCGGCCCTCTCCTTCATGCAGCCCTCCGATGTTGACTCTGCGCACGGCATCACTGGACCGGCAGACGCGAACCAGTGTGTCGATGTCGGCTATGACCACAATCACTCGTTTGCTTGATTTGACTGTCTCATCGAGTGCAGCAGGGGCGTCCTCGACCGAGGCGAATTCGACCTCCATGCTCGGCGGTACGCCCAAGCGATACAGATCCCTCTCCCATGGAACGACCGCTACGTGATCGTCGATCAACAGGATGCGATCAGCCCCGAGAGCATTGCCCCAACCGACCACGACCTGACCGTGAATCAGACGATCATCCAGGCGCACCAGTGTCAGGCTCACGTTCCCATCGCCTTGATCGCTTGAACCCCGATTGCGGTAGCTCGCTCGGCCGCTTCCGCCGCGGTCTTGTCTCTATTGAAAACAAAATCGAGCAGCATCGGTAGGTTTACACCTGTTACCAGTGCCACATCAACTCGCTCTCGCGTTGCTGCGACGACCGCCTGGAGACAACTGCCTCCCGGAAGATCCACGAACACGACAGTGGGTGAATCCAGGGTCAACTCGGACACAACTTCACACAGCCGTTCCCTACCCAACCCGACGTTCGACACCGCGATCAGGGATTCATCATCTCCGGTGATCTCGTGGACAGCGTGGACCAGCGATTCTGACAGGCCCGCGTGAGTCATGACGACCCCCTTCAGGCGGTCACTCATAGTCCTCTGCTAAGTACTCCTTCAACTCCCGTTGCTCGGCCATCTGTTTCAGCAATCGGTCATTGAATGCGTTTGCAGGATCAATCCCGCTGTAGCGCAGCAGCAAGTTCAGCGCGACCACCTCAGATATCACCGTGATGTTCTTCCCCGGGTTCAGAGGCACCACAACCAAAGGTAGATCCACACCCAGGATATTCGTAGTATCGCCGTCTAACCCCGTGCGGTCGACATCGTCCGCGTTGTCCCATGCCTTGAGTTCGACTACCACTTCGATCCGTTTTTGCTGCCTGACCGCCCGTGCTCCGAACAGTGTGAATATGTCTACCAACCCAACACCACGGATCTCCATGTACCGCCGGGACAAATCCGTAGCACGCCCGATCAGTACGTCAGAACCACGCAGACTGATGTTCACGACGTCGTCAGCCACGAGCCGGTGCCCCCGCTCCACCAAATCCAGGACACACTCACTCTTGCCTATGCCTGACTGACCGGTGAACAGAAGTCCCACGCCGAACACATCGGCCAGCGATGCATGGACGCTTGTGGAGGGCGCGAGCGCCTCGAGAAGGAACGGTGTGATCAAGCGATAGAATTCAGCGGTCTTCAGGCCAGACCGTAGCACCGGCACACCACGCTCCATGGCCAGCTTCCTCAGGTCCCGTGGAATCGACTGACCCTTGGTCACGAAGACGCACGGAACATCCAGTTTCAAGAGATTCTCGAGCGACCTGTTGCGTTCCTCCACATCGAGCGTGCGCAGATACGCGATTTCAGTTTCGCCGAGCACCTGCGGGCGCCCACTCTGGAACCGTGACGTAAACCCCGCCAACACGAGGCCCGGACTCGATATCTCCGACCCCGTAATGACCCGGTCCAGTCCCACGTCGCCGGTCACCACATCGAGCAGGAGTTGTCGTTGTTTTTGATCCAGAATGTCCCGAACCGTCAAGCCCATGAGATCACTCTCCAACTGCTCCGTGCGGTGGTCTGCGGGGCTCTTTCTGCAGTTGGTTGCGCACCTTGCCCGCGGCGCGATCCAACGCCGTTCGGAAGTCCTTCGCCTCTGCCTTTGCCACCTTCGTGTGGCCTCGTGGAAGAACGAGCACGATCTCCACCATTTTTGCGCCGTGATCCTCATCGAAAATGACCTCGGCGCTTTGTGGCCGACTCGCGACCTTGACTAGCTTTTCAACTACTTGATCCGCGCGGGCCTTCAGTTCGTCGGAGATCTCGCAATGGCGCTTCGTCATCGTCACACGCATGAGTGGCCTCTCTCCTTCTGCCGATCACCGGCTCGTTGAGAACATTCCAAAAGATGAGCTTCCGTCAAGTCGGCGGCACGATCCCAAGACAGTGTCTCGGCGAACTGCCGCGCATTGCGCCCCAGACTTGCCACTAACTCAGGTTCCGCTGCTATTCGCTCGAACGCTTCGGCAAGCGTTGCGGCGTCTCCGTGTGGAACCAGAATCCCCGTCTCACCATCCCTGACCGATTCCCGAAGTCCCGGACTGTCAGAGGCTATTGCTGGTGTGCCACACGCCGCCGCTTCCACGTTGACGATCCCCCAACCCTCCTTTGCCGACGGGAAGACCACCGCCCAGGCCTGACGGAGCAGATTCCGCTTTTCCTGCTCATCGACAAAACCGAGGAACTGAACAGCATCACCAAGGTCGAGACGCTTCGCCAGTCTCACGAGTCGAGCCATATCGCTGCCGCGCCCCACGATCTTCAATTCCGCGGAGATTCCCGAGCGGCAGAGCAGCCCCATCGCTTCGAGGATGCTGTCGATCCCTTTGTAACGCTTGAGCCTCCCTACATAAAGAAATGTAGGGATTTTCGTCCGTGGTGTTTTGTCGTCGGGTGTCAGCCAGCACGTATCTACGCCGGGTACGATCACCGTTATGTCGGATGCCTGTATGCCGCGGTGCACGAGATCGTCACGCGTGCTCTCGCTAATCGCGTGGAACGCCGCTCCCTTGTACAGTCGGGGAATCAGCCGCTCTGCGAGCCAGACAGCACAGGCCACAGGGATCGATGCCTCTCTGAACGCCGTCGTCCCGAAAAGATGGGGCACGATGACACAGACTGGCAACCGTGTAAGCGCTCCGACGAAAAGCGGCAGTTTGTTTATGTCCTCGACGACCATGTCGTAGGCGAGTTCCGCAACAGCACGCCGAATGGTTCTGCGTCCCCTCAAAGCAAACGAATGCCTCCCCCCAATCCGCCGGACCTGAATACCACGAATAGAGGCGCTGGAACTGGCCCCCTTCCAACCCGAGGTTACTAATACGACCTCATGACCCCGGTCGACCAACCGGCCGAAGATTTCAAAGAAGTGGACTTCTGCTCCCCCGGCTTGCGGGTTGTCGAGGTCGAGCCAGTTTACCGCTAAGATCCTCACAGTCTACCGCGACCGCGAGCGAGGCCGTCGAGAACGCCGTTCACAAATGAGGGCGCTTTTGGCCCAGCGAACCAATGGGCAAGTTTGACCGCCTCACTGATCGCCACTCTAGGTGGGACCTCCCCTTCTTCCAGTTCGTGCAACGCAAGACGGAGGATATTTCGTTCAATTACCCCAATGCGATCCCACCGCCAGTTGTCTGCGGCCTGGCTGATCTCATCATCGAGGTGTGGCGCAGCGATCGAGACGGCTATGGCAGTCTTCTCGGCTGTTTCAAAGAAGCGAATCCAACTACCATTCCAACCCACTACCTCGCCAGCTATCTGCTGTATCGGCGGTTTGCCGTGTAACTCCCACGCATACAGCAACTGTAGTGCGCGGGCACGCGTCTTGGTTTCAGCCCTCAGCACTTGTGCCGAAGCTCAGAAGCGCTTGCACTGTCTGGATCGCAGCTTGGGCGGCATCCACACCCTTGTTGCCTGCAGCACCACCACTTCGCGCCAACGCCTGCTCCATGGTATCGCACGTCAGCAGGCCGAACCCCACCGGTGTCAAGTAACGGATGGCCGCCTCTCCAATCCCTCGCGTCGCTTCGGTAGCGATGTACTCGTTGTGGGGAGTCTCGCCGCGGATCACTGCCCCAATGGCAACGGCAAGCGCGTAATTCCCCGTCGCCAAGCCGCTGTGCACCACAACGGGAATTTCGAAGGCCCCGGGTACCCAGAAGACATCCACCTCGTCCGGCCCGTATCCAGCAGATTCCAACGTCGCTTCCGCACCCGCCAGAAGGCGCCGCGTTACCACTTCGTTGAACCGACTGGCTACAATGAGAGCGCGTTTCGAATCCGCTGGCATAGTCAGTGGGCAAATAGATGGCCGAGTTTGTCGCGCTTCACTTCGATGTAACTGCGATTGTTTTCGTTCGTCTCGATTACGATCGGTACGCGTTCGACTATCTCGAGGCCGTATCCGTCCAAACCAACCAGTTTGTGCGGGTTGTTCGTAAGCACCCGAATCGATGTGAGCCCTAGATCCATGAGAATCTGGGCGCCGATGCCGTAATCTCTGAGGTCCGGCGCAAATCCCAGGCTTTCATTTGCCTCTACCGTATCGTGGCCGCTGTCTTGTAGCTCATATGCCTTGAGCTTGTTCAGCAGGCCGATACCCCGACCTTCTTGGTCCAGATACACGATGACGCCGGCACCCTCTTTCGCAATGATCTGCATCGCATTTCTCAGCTGCCAGCCACAGTCGCAGCGCTGGGATTCGAACACATCACCAGTCAGACATTTGGAGTGCATACGTACGAGAGTACCGTCCCTCGCCTCCAAGTCGCCATACACGATTGCGATGTGCTCTGCGTTGTCGACGTCGTTCAGGTATCCGATCACGCGGAATTCACCATGTTCGGTCGGAAGCCGAGCATCAGCCACCCGATGCACGAGCCGCTCATGTTTGAGCCTGTACGCAACCAGCTGCGCAACGGTCACGTATGTCAGATTGTGTTCGCGGGCGAACACCTCCAACTGAGGACGCCGCATCATGGTGCCGTCGTCGGAGATTATCTCGCACAGAACACCCGCCGGGGCGAGGCCCGCCAATCTTGCCAGATCGACGCTGGCCTCCGTGTGTCCAACGCGCTGTAGAACTCCACCAGCTACAGCCCTGAGCGGGAAGATGTGCCCGGGTCTACGCAGATCGCCCGGCTTCGACGCTGGATCGACCACAACCTGAATAGTCTGAGCGCGGTCTGATGCCGAGATCCCTGTCGTCACGCCAAAGCGCCGCCCCGCATCCACGCTGACCGTGAACGCCGTCTCATGTGATTCGGTGTTCTGATCGGTCATCTGAGGGAGGTTCAATTCCTCACAGCGTTCGGGCGTAATCGGCATGCATATCAGCCCACGCCCGTGAGTCGCCATGAAGTTGATCATCTCCGGAGTCACCATTTCGGCGGAGCCGATGAGATCGCCTTCGGACTCCCTATCTTCGTCGTCAGCAACGATAACGAGACGTCCGCTACGGATGTCTTCTATAGCCTGCTCTATTGGTCCAAACGTCATTGGTCTTTTCTTAGTTGGGGTTTCCACCCTGGCGATCGCGCAAGAGTTGACGAATGAACTTCCCGATCATGTCACCTTCGAGATGCACTTTGTCACCCGTCTTCAGATTGCCCAGAGTCGTGTGCTCTAGTGTGTAGGGAATGAGCGCGACCTGTACTACGTTGGTTGCCGGCATCTCATTGACAGTGAGGCTCACCCCATCAATTGAGATGGAACCGTGCGGCACAGTCAGTTCGTCGACCTCGTCCGGCACGAAGATATCCAGCAGCAGCGCATCGGCTTCGGTTTTCGTGTTGACTACCTCGCCGACGGCATCCACGTGACCTTGAACGAAGTGTCCGCCAAGCCGGTCGCCAATCTGCAGTGAGCGCTCCAGATTTACCTCATCGCCAACTTGCAGATCACCGAACCAGGTGCGACTGCGCGTGGTGACGATGGCTTCAACCTCGAACCACGAGTCACTACAGGCCACCACTGTCAAGCACGCACCGCCTACCGCGATGCTTTCACCTTCGACAAGATCCTTGTATCCCATCTCGATGCGGAAGGCCAGGCGATCGGTCTCGCGCCTGACCGCAACGACTTTGCCAACTTCGGTCACTATTCCCGTAAACATAGTTCTCTGTCCACCACTAGTAAGTTACTATCGCCGAGACTCCTGCGCTCGGTGGGTATCCAGCGATTCGCTTCCGCGAGCTGAGTGGCCTCGGCTCGACCGAATGCAGGTGCCCCTCGCCCAAGCAGAATGGGCGCCTGAATCCAATAGATGCGATCGACCACGCCTGCGTCGAGCATCACTGCAGCCAGCCGCGCACCGGGCTCAACGAATACCGACCTGATATCCATCGCCCGTAGCGCTTCGAGTGCTGTCCGTATGCTGTCCGCTGTCACGACCTGAATCGCGGTGCCCCCGAGCTGCCTCTCTGCCTCCGCTGTAATTCGTTTCCCCGTGACAAATACCGTCGGCACCTCCTCTGAAGTCCGAACCAACTCCAGATTGCCGCTCAGTGTCCCTGAATGGCCGAACACAACTCGAGTCGGTATCACCCGAGGAATCACTTCGCCCCGAACCGTGAGTTGCGGGTCATCCGCTTCGGCCGTTCCTCGTCCCACCGCGATGGCATCGAACCCGGCACGCAGCCGATGCACATATTCGCGGGCCTCCGGACTCGAGATCCACTGTGATTTCCCCGAACTGTCAGCGGTGAATCCGTCTAGAGATGCCCCCATCTTGAAAGCGACAAAGGGTCGATCTTCCCGTGCCTTGCTCCAGAGGAAAGGAGCATTCAACGCCGCGGCCGCGGCTGCCTCGAGCCCACTCTCAACCTCGATGCCAGCCTCGCGGAGCACCTTGCCGCCACCACCAGCCTTGGTGCCCGGATCAGCGACGGCATACACGACTCGGCACACTCTTGACTGTATCAGCGCATCCACACAGGGAGGTGTCTTGCCATGATGAGAACACGGCTCCAGCGACACGACACACGTGGCACCGGCCGGATCGTCACAAGCGGAGAGAGCCTCCACTTCAGCGTGATCGCCGCCAAATTCAGAATGGCAACCTTCCCCAATCACCTCGCCATCACGCAACAGGACAGCGCCGACCAACGGATTGGGGAATACCCGGCCCCAGCCCTGCCCCGCAAGGACGAGTGCACGTTTCATTGCCTCTTGTTCGGTCACGCTGTCTCAACACCCTCGCCGTCGACCACTTCGCCAATCACCCAAGTATCGATCCCCGCGGCGGCGGCGGAATCGCAAACAGCGCCTACGTGCTCGCCCTTGGCCGCGGCAATCATCCCGACTCCCATATTGAATACTCGGAACATCTCCGCCTCGTCCACTTTGCCCGCTTCCTGAAGAAGCCTAAACAGTGGAGGGATTGCCCAAGAGGTCTTGTCAATTCTCGCTCCACACCCTGACGGCAGCGACCGCGGCAAATTACCCGGGATTCCACCTCCGGTGATGTGTGCGAGGCAACACACCCGATCCAGTACCGGTGCGACAGCGGCGCGGTAGCTGGTGTGAACAGCGAGAAGAATGTCGCCGACAGTCCCCTCGATATCCGGAACGGTGCCGTCGACCTCAAGGCCGAGGTCGTCGAAAAAGACCTGCCTGGCAAGCGTGTAGCCGTTCGTATGCAAGCCGTTGGAAGCGTAACCGATGAGAACGTTGCCCACCTGCACTCTGTCACCGTGCAACGCATCAGCTTCCGAGACCACCCCGACAATCGTTCCTGCAAGATCATAGTGTCCGGGATTGTAGAGATCTGGCATCTGCGCTGTCTCGCCGCCAGCCAACGACATCTCATGATTGCGGCAGCCGCGCGCGACACCTTCCACGATCGATGCGATCGTTTCTGTCTCGAGCTTCGATCCAGCAATGTAGTCCAGGAACGCCAGAGGTTGCGCACCATGAACCAGGATATCGTTGACCGAGTGATTCACCAGGTCTTCGCCAACAGTGTCGTGGCAACCAACGCTGACCGCAACGAGGACCTTTGTGCCAACACCGTCCGTACTCATCACGAGGGCAGGTTGGTCTATGCCCGCCGGCATCCGCACCATTCCTCCGAACGCACCAAACCCACCCACCGTCAAGGGTGTGTGTGTTGATGACACGGCCGCCGCCATGCGCGCTTTTGCCTGCTCGGCTGCATTTAGGTCGACGCCAGCATCCTTGTACTTGTCAGCTGTGTTCACTGCCTCGATCTCCTACCGCTATTTGGGCTGCGGCATGGGCGGGATATGCGGCATTTGCGGCATCACGATGCAACACCTCCATGCCGCTTATGCCGCATATCCTCCTGCCTTTAGCTCCCCGAGGGCCCTATCTCAAACCTCACCAGGTCCGCAAACTTCTCAACGCGCGCCGCGACATCGTTCATACCGATCTCGTAAAAGCGCTCAACCGAAAACCGTTCGACCGCAAATGCACCCATCGTGGCGCCATAGACCATTGCCCGTCTCAGCGTTTCGTGAGAAAGCTCGTCGCACCGCGCGACGTGGGCCATGAATCCGCCGGCGAACGAGTCACCCGCACCTGTCGGATCGATCACCTCATCCAACGGCAACGCGGGTACGTAGAAGACGCGGCCCTCATCAACCAGGAACGCGCCGTACGCACCCTGCTTGATCACCGCTGTGCGCGGCCCCTGCTCCAGAATCCAATTGGCCGCCCGGTAGACGTTCGATTCACCTGAAAGCTGGATGGCCTCGCTATCGTTCACCATGAGAACGTCGATGTGGCCGAGAAGCTCCAGGAGCGTTTCGCGTTCTCCGTCAATCCAGAAGTTCATCGTGTCGCATACGACCAACGAAGGTTTCTTGATTTGATCCAACACGTTCAGCTGTAGCGCGGGGTGGATGTTGCCAAGAAAGACAAACTTGGCATCACGAAACGACTCCGGTATCGCCGGTTTGAACTCGGCAAAAACACCCAACCGCGTATCGAGGGTTTCCCGATCTACAAAATCGTCGGAGTATCTACCGGCCCATCGGAAGCTCTCGCCAACCTCCTGCTCTATTCCCGAAATGTCCACGCCACGGTGTGCGAGCTGCTCGAGCGCATCCATCGGGTAGTCATCTCCAACCACTCCGACAACCTGCACAGGATTGAGCAAGCTGGCCGCCCAACTGAAATAGAGAGCCGACCCACCAAGGGCATCCGTCTTTGACCCAGCTCGTGTCTCGACAGAGTCGAGAGCCACACTTCCAACAATCATCAGTGACACTGTTACATTCGCTCCGGGGCGCTCACGCCCAAAAGATGAAGTCCGTTTGCCAGCACGATCTGACTTGCGCGAACCAGCACTAGTCGAGCCTTCTCCAACTCGTCTCCAACTCCAACCACCCGGTGCCTGTGGTACCAACCGTTGACCAGTCGGGCAAGCTCATCGATGTACGCAACGATACGGTGCGGCTCGAGCGATTCCGCGGCACCGCTCACAACCCCGGGATATTCAGCGAGGTGTTTGAGCACGGCTTGCTCGTCCTCCTCCTGCAGCAGCGACAGATCGACACCTTCCGCTGTGATCGTGCTGGGATCGAGTTCGGCCTTCCGGAAGATGCCGGCCATCCTCGTGTGCGCATATTGAACGTAGTAGACCGGGTTCTCCTCAGATTGTTTCGTGGCGAGATCCAGGTCGAACACAAACTGAGCGTCGCCCTTCCGCATTAGGAAGAAATAGCGAGAGGCATCAACACCGGCAGCATCAACCAGCTCGCGGAGCGTCACGAACGTACCCGCGCGCTTCGAAAATTTGAGTTCCTTTCCGTCCCGCACAACACGCACCAGCTGCACCAGGGGCGCCTCAAAGAACTCTTCTCCCAATCCCAGGGCCTTCATCGCTGCAATCATTCGGCCAACGTAACCATGATGATCCGAGCCCCAGACATCTATAGCCCGGTGGAAACCGCGTTCCGCCTTGTCGCGATGGTAGGCGATATCGGGCATGAAATACGTGAAGGTCCCGTCGCTCTTTCTCAGTACGCGGTCCTTCTCGTCGCCGAACTCCTCGGTCTTGAGCCACAGTGCTCCGTCATGCTCGTACGTGAGGCCACGGGCGCGCAGTTCCTCGAGTGTCTCATCGAGGAGCTTTCTCTCATATACCTCGGTCTCTCTGAACACGACGTCGAAGCGAACGCCGAACTCCTCCAGATCGCGGTCTTGTTCCAACCTTTGGCTATCGACACTCATCTCTCTGCAGCGACGCAGGCCGTCTTCAACAGGCAGATCAGCGAAGTCCGGTCCCTCTTGCTCGAGAATCTGTCCAGCAAGTTCGGAAACGTATTCGCCGTGGTATCCGCCCTCGGGGACCTCCGCACTCCGGCCTCGAGCTTCCTGAACTCTTGCCCACACCGATTCCGCGAACTTCTCGATCTGAACGCCGGCGTCGTTCACATAGAACTCTCGCGCTACATTGTGGCCCGTAGCCTCCAGGAGGGCCGCAAGGGCATCGCCGAGCGCAGCGCCCCTGCCGTGACCGACGTGCAAGGGTCCTGTGGGATTGGCCGACACGAATTCGACGTTCACGCGGCGCCCTTGGCCGTCCTGTGAGCGACCGTAGCCTTCACCAGCGGCAAGAACTTCGTCCAGAACTTCGGTTAGAACATTCGTGGGCAACATGAAGTTGATGAAACCGGGACCCGCGACTTCAACAGTGAACCCCTCACCCAAAGCCACATGCAACTCTGCGCGCATATCCTCAGCTATATCTCGCGGCTTCCGTTTCAGCTGCCGTGCAAGCTGCAGAGCAACATTAGTGGCAAGGTCGCCATGTTCTGGATCGCGCGGGCGTTCGATCAGGATCTCGGTGTCGGGCGCGCCAAGCTTCGTGACCACCTCTTGAAGCGCTGCTCGCAACCTATCGGCCCCGGCAGTCAGGATTTCTCTCCGGTTTTGGATTTGTCTTTCTTCTCTGGCTTACGAGGCTTCGAGTCTTTTGCTTTCGCGGGTTCTTTCTTCTCTTTTTCAGGTTTGTCGGTTTCGTACTTGGTGTGCGTCTGGCCCGCCCGCTTGTAGTCGGTCTCATAAAAGCCGGAGCCCTTGAAGACGAAGCCAATGCCAGCCGATATCTGCCGTTCGCCAGGTGTACCGCAATCGGGGCAGTCGGCGAGCGTGGTGTCACTCATCTTCTGGAGTCTGTCATACTCGCGGCCACATGCGGGGCAACGATACGAATAAGTGGGCATTTCAAAACCTTCAATGGTAAAACCAAAGTGAACCAGCGAACCTACCCGGAGCAATAATTGAGGTCAACCCGGAGCCTTAAACGTACCCCAAGCCTCACGAAGTGAATCGCTGATCTCACCAACTGTTGCCCTCGCCCGAACCGCGTCGATCACGCACGGCATCAACCGCTCATCGTTCCTTGCCGCAGCCCCCAACGCATCGAGCGACGTCCGGTGAGCAATCCCGTCTCGCCTGCTTCGCACAACGGCAAGCGACTTTCGTTGGCGGTCTGCCAGCGTCGAAAAGTCGGGTCGAGTCACAGCGGGTGCGGTCGCATCGTCGACAAACTGATTGACGCCGACCACCGTCATCTCGCCGGCCTCCATGGCTCGCTGGTAAGAGTAGGCAGACTTCGCTATGGCGTCCTGAAAAAAGCCACGCTCAATCGCGTTGGATGCCCCACCCAACCCGTCGACCTCAGCGAGCAATGCCCGCACATCCTTCTCGATCCTATCTGTGAGAGCTTCGACATAGTACGATCCACCCAGAGGATCGACCGTCTGGCCTGCCCCGGACTCAAAAGCCACAAGCTGCTGCGTTCTGAGAGCCAGCTTGGCCGACTCTTCGGTTGGAAGCGCAAGCGCTTCGTCGTACGAGTTGGTGTGCAACGACTGAGTACCGCCCATCACAGCCGCAAGTGCTTGCACCGTCACTCTCACGACGTTGTTCAGAGGTTGTTGCGCGGTGAGCGTGCAGCCACCGGTCTGAGTGTGGAACCGAAGAAAACAGCTACGGTCGTTTCCACCATAACGATCCCGAACCATCTGGGCCCACATTCGGCGTGCCGCACGAAACTTGGCAGCTTCCTCGAAGAGGTCGTTGTGTGCGGCAAAGAAGAACGAGAGCCGCGGAGCAATCCGATCGATGTCCAAACCCGCGGCAACCGCCCTGTCTACATACTCCAGTGCGTTGGCGAACGTGAACGCGACCTCCTGCACCGCTGTCGCACCAGCCTCCCTCATGTGGTACCCACTGATCGATATCGGGTTGAAGTTCATCTCCTCGTCGGATACAAACCGAAGCACGTCTACGGCGAGTCTGAGTGACGGCTCGATCGGAAAGATGTAGGTGCCGCGAGCCACATACTCTTTGAGCACGTCGTTCTGAATCGTACCGCGGAGTTCTCCGCGCGAGACTCCCTGCTCCTCGGCGACGACGACATACATAGCCAGCAGTACGGCCGCAGTCGCGTTGATCGTCATCGACGTCGAGACCTGACCGAGCGGTATTCCTTCGAATAGCCGAGCGAGGTCATCCACGGTGTCAATAGCAACTCCCACGCGCCCAACTTCGCCATCGGCTAAACGCGAGTCTGAGTCGATTCCCATCTGCGTTGGAAGGTCGAACGCCACAGACAAGCCGGTTTGCCCGGCGTCGAGCAAGCTGCGGAACCTCGAGTTCGTGTCCTCGGCGGTGCCGAACCCTGCGTACTGGCGCATCGTCCAGAGTCGGCCCCGGTACATCGTGGGGAGAATCCCCCGCGTAAACGGAAACTCGCCTGGGCCCTCTCCTGGAGGGGTGGCATCGTCAGGACCATATACCTCTTTTATTGGTATTCCGGATGGCGATAGTGTCTCGTCGCTCATATCCCGTCCATTCTCGCTATGGTCTCCTCGACAAACGCAACATCATCTCTACTGCCAATGAGCAGTGGTGTCCTCTGGTGGAGTTCGGTTGGCATGATGTCGAGAATCGGCTGTCTTCCATTTGAAGCCGCGCCACCGGCTTGCTCCGCAATGAATGCGAGCGGCGAAGCCTCGTAAAGCAGCCTCAGCTTGCCATCTGGTGCAGTGGAATCGGCCGGATACATAAACACACCACCGAACAGAAGGTTGCGGTGGAAATCCGCAACAAGCGAGCCGATATAGCGGTGGTTCTTGCGATGTACGGGTTCGTCCCCGTCTTCTTTGCCCTTGAACGCATCGACGACGTGTCGATAGCCACTTGACCAACGATGGCAGTAGCTCTCGTTGATGCTGTAGAACTTCCCGACCGAAGGTGTCTTGATGTTGCTACCTACGAGTCGGAACTCGCCTATCGCGGGGTCCAGTGTGAACATGTGAACGCCGGCACCTGCCGTGTACACGAGGACAGTGCTGGAGCCATGCATAACGTAACCCGCAGCAATCTGTCTGCTCCCGACCTGCAGACAGTCCTCGAGAGTGCCAGGTCCATTCGACGTCACCCTATGATGTATCGAGAAGATCGTCCCGATCGACACGTTGACATCAATGTTGGTCGACCCGTCCAGGGGATCGTGTAAGAGCACGTACTTGCCGGGATTCAGCTCGACGGGAATCGGGACTGGATCCGGATCTTCTTCCGAGGCCATCACACACACCAAACCCGTCCATCGAAGCACCTGATGCATGGTATCGTTGGCGAGAACGTCGAGTTTCTGCTGTTGTTCGCCCGAAGGATTGTCACCGCCGGCCGCTCCAAGTATGTCAACGAGGCCGGCACGCCGGACGTAGCCCGCTATGACTTTCCCGGCCAGGGCTATGTCGATGAGCAGTCGGGTAAGCTCACCCGTTGCCTGCGGATGTTCCCTTTCCTGCTCGAGGAAGAACCGCTCGATCGTAACCACGGACGTATCAGCCAATTGAGTTTCTCCGAAAGTCTCGTTGCGTCGCCTTGCACCGACTCAAAATAGCTCCCATCGGACCGGATCGTTACCGTACCCCCGTCATCGGTTCTGAGCACAGGTATCTTGGCATCCTCGAGCCTACCCAAGACGACCGCCGCTGGTTGACCGAAGCGGTTCCGGCCAACGCTTATGACGGCGAGGCGCGGACTCACGGCATCCAGCCACGACTGGCTCGTGGAGCCTGCGGAACCGTGATGGGCGATCTTCAGCAGATCAATCTCGCCGACCGTCGTCTCTAGGATGGACTCCACCGGTCGACCGACGTCACCGGTGAGCAGCGCCGTGAAACAACGATACGTTACCTGCATCACCACGGAGTTTTCGTTCGGTAGAACTTGGTGAGAGACCCATTCCGATGAGGGATGCAGGACTTCAAACTCCACAGAGTCAATCATGAACGAATCCCCTGCCCTCGCCGGCCGCCAATCCGAGCCCGCCATGTTGAGAGACCGTAGGAAGTCGAGATAGAGGTTGGTGCCGACGGGTTGACCTGGATCCAGCACGAGAGTCGGTTCCAGTTCCTTCACGACCGTTGGGATACCGCCCAAATGGTCGGCGTCACCGTGAGTTACCACCACCGCCGCGAGTTGGGACACGCCGTGTCGGCGAAAGAAGGGCAACACGACGCTGCGACCCGCATCAAAACTCGCTGTGCGTGGGCCACCATCTATCAGGACCCATTCGCCGCGTGGAGTGCGTATCGCGATCGCGTCTCCTTGGCCCACCGACAGGAAATGCAGTAGGAGGTGGTCAGATTGGTCTGGCCGGCTCGTAAATGTCAGTGCTACCGCACACCAACACGCAAGAGTCGATGCCCCGATGATCTTGCGGCGCACGAGTACCCACTTTGGCTTGCTTACATGAATCCAGGTAACAACACAGAGAAGCCCAAACCACGGAATCGCGAATGGCACACCGGGGATCCCAACTACGTTGCCTCCCGGGACCGCAGCTCCGAGCATCGCAATCCGCTCGATAACAGCAAACACGAAACCAGTTCCACCGGCGACGATGCCACCAGCCAGCAGACTCACGAACAACCCCGGTACGGCGACACTTGCGAGGGGCACAGCAGCCAAGTTGGCGAGAATCCCTATAGGCGCTACAGTGCCAAACGCAAAGGCCGTGATTGGTGCTGTGGCAACCGTGGCGCCCAGCGATGCCCCTAACAACCGGAACTTCCCCACAGCTTCCACGCCGGCCCGCGTACCCCATACCGCTGCCGCTGACAACCACGCCCCAACCGATGCTACCGCCAGCGGATCTATCGCCAACACCACCAGGACGGCCACTGCCAGGACCGATCCCGGGGACGGATGACGCTGTCGTACCCGAGACACCCCTAAGATCGTCATGAAGCAGGCAGCCCGGGTGGCCGGTGCGGGAAACCCCAGCGAAGCGACGTAGAGCCACACGATGCAAACACCCCAAGCCCAAGCCTTTCCGCGCGCTCCGAGGAAACGGGCTAGTATAACGCACCACCCTCCGAAAACTCCGACATGAAGCCCCGAGATCGCCAGGAGATGTGCGAGCCCGGCACGGGCGAAGCCTTCTCGTAGACCTCTGTCGATGTCATTTCGCCGACCGAGCACCACCGCTTCTACCAACCCAGCACGAGCCCCGTATAGCGTTCGTATCCGCGAGGCCACCTTCTCCCTCACAGCGTAGCGTAACGACTTGGATCCGCTCAGAACCCTCAAATGGCCAACTTTGACCACGCCGCGTCCTCGATACTCGCCAACCACCAGCGCACGTGCACCACCTGGGACGTTCTTAAGCGAATCGATGCGCAGCCTGACTGTCCCTCTGCAACCGGACCGGGTGTGCAGCACCGATGCCTCCGTCGTACCCGCGGTTCCAGGTTTGTCATGAATGCGGAGGAGCACGGAAATGGGTCCCGGCTGCCAGACGGCACCACACTCCTGAGAGTCAGCGGTAGCTACGATCCCGCCGGTCGTGAAGCCCAGGATGACCGCAAGCGCAAGTACACCACGCCAACGAGGTTTGACACAGCTTGCGGCGGATACGATCAGAAGCGCCCACAAGGGCACAAGTGGCGGTATAAACAAACGGCCGGACCACAAGCCCGCACCAAAGGAGAACGCCAGCTGCACCACCGGGGGAGTCAAAAACCCCTCACGGTTCCAACCTCGTTGCCTGCTTGCCCCGTGGTGCTACTACTAAGCTGCTGCCGTCAGGAAGTTGGCACTCCCTTGAAAGTGGCCCCCGTTGTACCAGTGAGCCGAACTTCGAGATACCGACCGATCCAGGTCTCCGGACCCTCCAGCAGCACGACGCGGTGCGTACGCGTCCGCGCCTGTAGGAGGCCACCGCGGCGCGCCTTCCCTTCCACCAGGACCTCCTCAGTTGTCCCAACCAGAGCGACGTTCTTCTTCGCAGCAATAGTCCGAACCATCTCGATGGTCCGGTCGAGGCGTTGTCCCTTAACGTCCTCCGGCACGTGCTCCGGTAGGCGAAGTGCAGCTGTACCTTCGCGGGCCGAGTACTTGAAGGTGAAGGCGTCGTCGAATCGAACCACGCCAAGGAGACTGACTGTCTCCTCGAAATCCTCGTCGCTCTCACCGGGGAAACCAACTATCACGTCTGTGGTGATGGCGATCTCAGGGACGGCTGCTCGCAACCGCGCGACGCACTGGAGAAACTCGTCACGATCGTAGCGCCGACCCATTCGCTTGAGAATGTGGGACGAGCCACTCTGCACTGGCAGGTGAACGTGCTCACACACTTCGGGCACGGCCGCAACCGCCTCGATGACCCGGTCCGTGAAGTCGTTTGGATAAGGACTGGTAAAGCGGACACGGCGTACCCCAGGGACCCCCGCAGCCGCCCGCAACAAATCTGCAAAGTCGTCGTCCCCCTCGCGGTAACTGTTGACAGTCTGGCCCAGCAACGTCACTTCCGTCACGCCCTGGCCAGCGAGCACCTCAACCTCGGCGACCACGTCCGCAAGTTTACGACTTCTCTCCCGTCCCCGTGTCATCGGAACAACGCAGAACGTGCACCGATAATCGCAGCCACGTTGCACAGTGACAAACGCTCTTGTCGAGTCGTCCCGTCGTGGTGGTATTCCTTCGTAATGCTCCCAATCTTTGAGCTCGACATTTGCGATTCGCTCACCCCGATCTCCATCGGCGACGAGTGCCGGCAGCGCCCTGTAGCTGTCCGGCCCCACTACGAGATCGACATGCTGCTCGGCATCCAGGAGGCGCTCGCCTAACCTCTGAG
>JBDGYW010000017.1:0-28380 GCA_039588935.1 Gemmatimonadota bacterium
GGCGGCACTCTCACTCAATGCGGGCGTGATGCCCGTCCAATGAAACCAAGCAGCACCATCGAATACCCGATCCCAATCGATCTCGCCAGGTCTGACGCTGGCGATGGCTGAGTTCGCGCGGTCGTAGATGACACGCGACGGACGTTGCGCGGCACCATGCTCGAGGAAGTAGGTCCCGATACGATCGCCATGCCGTTGTATGTGCGATATGTCCACACCCAGTGATCTAAGCAGGTCTACTGCTGACTGACCAATGTCGTGACTAGGCACCACCGTTACAAAGCGCGACTCGACGTCCCATTGAGCCAGTGACGCCGCGACATTGGCCTCTGCACCGCCGTATATCACGTCAAAAGAAGTAGCCTGTCTGAATCTGCGGCCAATCGGAGGCGAGAGCCTCAGCATTATCTCGCCGAATGTGACTACGCACGGTTGTCTTCCTTCACCACTTACCGTTTCCGAAGGCGCAGAAACCGCTCGCCCAGCATCAAGCTCGGGGCCCTTTTTTGCGGGCCCAACCGTTTCCCCCTCTCCCTTGCCGCCTCCCGTCTTCGCCCTGCCTGCCTGGATCGCAGCCAGCCATCGCTCTGCCTCTTCGCGCACCAGACCCGGATCACTTGCATGGCGAGTCAAGGCAGACCCGCAAAAGATGCCATCCAAGTCGTGCCGGGCCAGGTCTCCCACGTTCTCCAGATTGACGCCGCCCGTATAAACCAAATGCAGTCCGCGAAAAACGGCCCGCCACGCCTTTGCGGTGGCCAACGTCGCGTCGGGATTCACCATCGCGGGAAAGACCTTGTACACCCACTGCCAGGGATACTTCACCCGCAGCTGGTCCAGCGTCAGATCGAACAGTTCGGACTTCTGCACTAGCTGCTTTCCGGCATCGGAGAGGCCACCTGGCACACACATCACGTTGGCCGCCACGCACTCCTCTACCACCGCCGGGACGTAGTCCGCCGACACGACCCCAGCGACTCCCAGAGCAAGTACATCTCGGGCCTGCGCGCGTGTCATCACTGTGCCAGCCAACAAAAGCGCCTCTGGGTGTTCTCTCAGCACCAACTCGAGACCTGGCAAGGCCGCGTCTCCGCGGAGGGCAACCTCGAGCACCACACCGAGAGGAGCGAGTGCGTCGTAGGCACGAACACACTCTTCCGGGTTCTTGGGATTCAACAGAGCTATCAGGCGATTCTTCTGAAGCAGCTCCCAGACCGCAGCGGATTTGTTCACGTTACGATTCTCCGCGATATCTCGTCACAGATGTTTGATATTCATGCCGCCGCTCACCTCGAACACACCGCCGGTAGAATAGCTAAAGTCACCACGTGCTAGTGCGACCACCGCTCGAGCGACGTCTTCAGGCCCCCCCCAACGAGCCTGTGGTATCAGCCCATCGGCGATCCGCGCGTCGTACTTGTCTTTGACCGGTGCGGTCATGTCGGTCGCGATCACTCCTGGTCGGACCTCGAATACGTTGATTCCGAATTCCGCAAAGCGGTCGGCGCATACGGTGGACAGTTGGCTCAAACCCGCCTTCGCCACGCAATACTCCGCGCGGGACGGCGACGACGTGTCCGCTGAGATCGACGTAATGAAGATTATCGATGCAGCTGGCTCCCTCGGGCCCTCAGCGACCAAATGGCGGGCGAAAGCCTGTGTCAGAAAGAACGTCCCACGCAGGTTCACTCCCATCACGCGGTCGAAGCTCTCCGGAGTTGTCTCGAGGAAGTCCAACCGCTCGAGCGGACCGACACCCGCGTTGTTGACCAAAACGTCGACTCGTCCAAAACGACTCACGGCTGTATTCAGCATTCTCTCATGCGTCGTCAGGTCGGCGATGTCACCCGGCGCCGGCTCGAAACCCACCCCAAGCTCTTCAACTCGCTGCTGAGTCTCGGTCAGACCAAAGGAGTCGTTGCCGGGATCGTAGGTGAGATCATTCCCGACGATGTCGAACCCCGAGCGCGCCAGCTCTATCGCTATTGCCCTCCCGATGCCGCGGGCGGCACCAGTCACGAAGGCACAAGGTCTGCTATCCACTTCGCTCCTCCTCGAGCTGTGAGAACACATCACCTGCGCGGAAATCTGCCCACACCTGCTCGAACCATCCGTCCGAGTCGGGAATCGGCCGTATATCTACCCACTTTGTCTTCACCGCCGCTGGTGTCTCGAACGACACCTCCAAGATCTTCCGCGTGGTGTCACTGTCTGGATCCTCAGGTCGATGATTCCAAGACTGGTCCAGTCCGGCACCACACGGCTCACCGCCGGCGTCAAGCACCATCACTCCGCCCCGGGACCCACCACCCGCCCCCAGGTACGCACCAATCGCCTCGAGGTAAACTGCATGGGTCAAACACAGATCTGCGACTCTGAAGGCCATGGGGAGCGTTTGTGACCCAGTCACACGCAGTCGCTCCGCGAGATCGCTCAGGCACCGCCACGCTTCCTCCGTCACAGCGGGCACGGCGCCCGGTTCTCTAATCTGCGCCGCATACCTGGACATGCGTTCCTGGATCTCCGCCAACATTTCATTCGGCAACTTGGCCTCGTCGTGAGGCTTGCGGCTGTCTGTCACGCGCGTGCAGAAATCGACACAACCGCCAATCTGATCCGCGACCGGCGGCGCGAACTCGCCGAGGGTCGGGGGATCACTGGCGTAATTGTGAGCTATGTATCGTGCCGCCCGAAGGGCGCCCACCTGTCCGGCATTCAGGGCCGATCCACCAGGGCGTCTGACACCGTGCGTGCCACACACTTCACCAACTGGAAACAGATGCTTGACGTTGGACTCCCACCAGATATTTGCCGCCAGCCCGCCGTTGTTGTGCTGAGCACACACCGCGATCTCAAGACGGTCTTTCTCCAGATCTATTCCGTGGTCGCGATACAGGTCGACCGCCGGAGAGTTCATGGCCAACAGACGAGCGATCGGCGTCTGCTGCATCGCGTCTGAGTTGCGCAGGTAGTCACGTGACTCGACGCCGAGAGTATCAGGAACGAAGGTGTCACGCCCACTCGGATCGGACGGATTCTGCAGGTAATCGAGGAACACACGTCGCCCACGCTCCACGGTTTCCCGATAAACCAGCACATCGATCAGGGAGGATCCGTGACCGGCAACGCGCTCAGAATCGAACGGCCATTCGTAACCCTTACGGAAGATCGCGGTGGTGAGTGTAGGCAAGTCGGGAAAGTGGTCGTTCAAAAACTCGCGCTCGTTCGAGCCATCTGGATCGGTCGAAACGTACCGTGGTATCACCTGCTGGTAGCTGCCCGACAGGTTCCAACGAAACCCGACCGAGGCCAGACCGAACTGCGATTCGGTGAGGTTGTGAGCGACGGCGCCCGCTTCCACGGCGATGCCGATGCCACCAAGTTGGCTCTGCGGGTAGACTGACGAACGATACATTCCCCCTGGTCCACCGGTTCCTAACACGACGTTTGTCGCGTTGAACAAGACGAGGCCGAAATTCTCGTCAGTCAGTCGCGTCTTGTCGAGCGCAACGGCTCCGCACACGCTCTTGCATTCGATACTATTCTCGGTTGTGGTGCGCGTGAGCAGTGCAACTACCTGACATTCATCGAAGACCTGTACCCCCTCATGCTCGAGCGCCTTGCCCACACAGGTGCACATGAGTTTCGAGGTCAAGGGCCCTGCAGAGGTCGCTCTGCCACGCGTATCGTGGTCGGTGCGATATCCCACGTAGCCACCGTAGCGGTCGTGAGGGAACGGCACGCCCAACTCGACCAGGTTGAAGAACGTCTGAGTTGAATGCACAGCCTCGCAGAGTGCGATGTCGCCATGCATGCAGCCACCGGCAAACAAGTCTGCGGCCAACTGGCGAGGCGAGTCGGGAGCATCGCCCGCGACAGAGAGCTTGTAATAGGTCTGCTTGTCGGAGCCGGCGTTATACGACGTACCTGCGTTCCAACGTTCAGTGACTATGGCGACGTCACGCTGCCCGGCGCGGAGGAGATGAAGAGCGGCGCTCCGAGAAGCGGCGCCACTCCCGACCACAAGCGTGTTCAGGGTGAAAATCGGCAACTCGAGATCGCCAAAAAGCCAGGTCTCCGGAGAGTCGCGCAAGTTTTTCAGTCCTTTCTGGTTCCGCTTCGTCGCGGCAGTCTGTAGAACTCACGGTCTCGCACGATACACCCGGTGGGCCCTCCGGCACGCATCAACTCGGTGCAGCCCGAGCACGCAAGGCAACATTTGTCGGGATCGAGTCTCCCCTTTTCCATGAGATCGCGTGCAAAGTCGGGGTACGCAAAGGCCAACCTGCCCACACCCGATACCGCCACATCACCAGCCGAGATAGCGCCGGCAGCAACCTGAGGGAAGTACTGTCGCAACCAGCTGTAACCGGTCCCAACTAGCGGCAAATCTGAGACAAGATGCTGCAACCTGCTCGCGATTTCCAGCAACCTGGCCACGCCGACCAGAGGGTGTTCTGGTGACGGTGGGGATCCCCTCACTGGCCAGGAGAATGGTCGTCCGAGGTGAGGTTTGCTGTACGGCACCCCGACTGAGATGTTGGCCAGCGAAAGCCCGGCCCTATGCAGCTCGCTCAGCAGCAAGCACGGCTCCTCGAGATCCGGCGTGTCGGGTTCGTCGCGGTCAGTGCCAAAGCCGTACGGATACGGAAGTCCGTCGTACGCGTTCAACCGGCTCGTTACGAGAATCGAGGATACCTCCTCACGCACGCGTCGCACAGTCTCCATCAAGAATCGCGACCTATTCTCTACGGACCCGCCGTAGCGCCCATCCCTGGTGAACGCCGCTAACAACTCGGACACCAGGTAACCATGACATGCCTTGATGTCGACGGCGTCGAAACCGGCACCTGCCGCCAGATGCGCCGCCCGCAAAAAGCTCTCCTGCAACCCGTCGAGCTCGTCATCGCTAGCCGTGGGAAATCCCGAGTCGATTCCGAGAACATCGTCGAGAGTCGGGTTGTGATGGACTATGATTGGCTGCCGCTCACCACCTGGACGCGACCAGCGGCCGGAGTGTGTCAGCTGTAAGACCATCAGCGGCACGTGCGCGCTTCCGAAGGTATTGCGTGCCGCAGAGCGCACAGACTCTACGAGTCGGGCGAAAGCCGCCACAGAGCCGTCGTTGAGATACAGCTGGCGGGGGTTGGAGCGGCCGTCCGCTAAAACCGAGGTCGCCTCGAACCAGATCACTCCAGCACCGCCTGCCGCATAGCGCCGGTAGCGGCGCACGGTCAGATCACCCGGCGCACCGTCGGGTTCCGCGTCGAACCCCTCCATGGGGTGAACGGCAAGTCGGTTCGGCAGACGACGGCCCTCGAGTTCCAGCGGAGCCAGCAGTGGCGAGATGTCGTCGGACCATGGGAGACTCACACCCAGTTCCGTCAGCTCAGAGCGGAGCGACTCTGCATCTGGATATCGGAATCGGTAGCGACGCGACCCTGCGTGCTGAGTCAACTTGATTCCACCATCTCAATCGGAGACCAACGAGCGATTTGCAACGAGTTGCCTCAGATACCTCAAACCAGCCGTTGTGCGTTCCTCGCAGAGTCCGGGCCAGTCGTTTCGCTCCGTGGGTGAAAGCGAACCCGCAGCTAGTCGCTCCTCATCACCGCGTGCCATGTGAGTCAGCTTCTCCAGTTCGACTGGCCCTACGTCCGGGAACAGAGCCACAAAATCGGCGTCAAGTCTTGTCGTAAACGATCCACCATGATCCTCGAGGCTCAGGTTTATCGGTCGCCCCGTGGACTCCAGCAAGGTGAGAATTGCGGGGAAGTCTACCTGCCCGCGACCCAACTCCGTCGGGAATGTCACCAGACCGTCTGGACCAACTGCGACCGCACCGTCTTTGATGTGTGTTGCCACAGTCCAGGCAAGTACGCGTTCGGCGCCGGCGACCGGATCCTCCAGCATTGGCAACATGTTGAACGTGTCCAAACAGACGCCGAGCCAGCCTCCTGGTTCGGCATCGCACAAGTCGAACAGACGTAGAAGCTCGAACGTCGTGAACTCGAAGTGCAACTCGATCGCCAGAGTCACACCGAGATCTTCAAAGAGGGAGCGTTGGGGACGCAGGGCAACAGCAATCGCTTCCAACAGGTTGATGGTGTCGGGTGCCGCACTCTCCCACCGAAAGAACCCCCCCGAGCACGATCGCACGACGTGTGCACCCAGCGTACGAGCCGCCTCGGCAGCGCGACGGTTTCCCACCATCAGATCCTTCTCGCTCCAGGTCGTGGTGTCGAAGGGGACATGCTCGCCACCACCCCACTCCAAATACAGGTCTCTGGATCGTGCGATATCCGCAAGCTCACGGAGGAACCCCTCGTCAGCCACCTCCCCAGCGGCAAGATTGCCCTCCGAGAACTGGACTCCCTCACCACCCCGCTTCGCAACCCACTCCAAGACCCCATCGGGTGGGAGTTTCAGTGGATGCAGGCAGTAGCTGTCGATGCCGACACGGAAGGTTTTCATAGGAGTGGAATATCGAACGAGAGACGGGGATTGTCGAATGGGGCATGCGCGTTCGGAGTCAATGCCCGGTCGCCATGCGGCATAGGCGGCATAGGCGGCATAGGCGGCATAAGGCCGATACATGCCGCGCATGCATCGTATGCCGCCATCCCCCTCGCTCCAACCATGCATCTCTGCTCCTCTGCCGCCGCCCCTACGTTCTAAACAGCGTCTCCTCCCGGTTGAACCACATCACCGCAAACGCCATGCTAGCCGTCGCCAGCACGAACAACGACGCATATGACACCACCAGATGTATCGGATTGATCGTCCCGGCAATCACGTCCTTTGTTGCAAGCGACACATTGAGGATCGGGATCAACGCAGTGGTCAAGTTCAGCTCCATTCCCGGGAGTAAGCCCAACGCGACCGGAACTATGATCACAATACTTATGGGAGTAAGGCTGCTTTGCGCCTCCTTGAACGACTTAGAGTAGATCGAAACCGCAAGGATGGCAGCGCCGAAGAACACAGCCAAGGGCAACAACAATGTCAAAATCAACACCACCACTTTGACGCTCAATATGTCCCAGATCACCTCCATCGCCTCAGGAGGGATCTCCCCAATGCCGCGGACCCCAAGATACATGCCAACCATTGCCAGCAAAGCTGAGATAAAGCCGGCGAGCGACACAACGAGAAACTTCCCGAGCACGATCTCCAGTCGATTCGCCGGCGACGAGAGCAGAGTTTCGAGCGTACCCCGCTCTTTCTCCCCCGCTCCCAAGTCGATTCCTGGATACATGGCGCCTGTGAACATGAAGAGGATGAACATGTACGGCAGAAACCCACCTATGGTTTTGCCGAACACTTCCTGCTGAGTCGACACGTCGCTCGTTTCGATCTCGATTGCATCGAACAGGTTCTCATCCAGATCCAGCCTTCTGATGCGATCGCTCACGATCTCGTCATCGTAGTTGTTGATCGCCTCGCGCAGCTTGGGTGCCGTGACGTTGAGCGTATTTGATGAGCGATAGAATATCTTGACGGTTGCCTGTTGATCCCCATTGACCAGGTCCGGAAAGTGGGGCGGTATCACCAGAGCGCCATCGAGTGAGTCCTCACGGATTCTCGACTCGATATCTGCTTCCGCGACGCCGGCAACAACAGTGAATTGCGTGTCGGCAGCAACCAACTCAGCCAACCGCGGCGCGTAGTCTTGTCCGATCAGGGCAATCTTGATCTCTTCTGACTCAGCCCGCTCCTGCTGGCGTTGCGCCACCTTGAATATCAGGGTGAGCAGCACCGGGACTAGTGCAAGGGGGATGACGATCATCGTGAGGATGGTGCGCTTGTCCCTGAGGATATCCGTCAGCTCTTTCTTGAAGATCGTTGCCGTGCGGGTCATGACTCAGCCCCCCCAACCATCTTGATGAACTCATCCTCGTAGGTAGGCTCGGTCATTTTCGCCTCGAAGTCCTCCTTGGTGCCGTCGAAGTAAAGCCTGCCCTTGTGGATGATCGCAATATCGTCGCAGAGCAGCGGTACCTCGCCCATTATGTGAGTCGAAAAGAGAACCGTCTTCCCCTCATCTCGGCATGAACGAATCAGCTCCACGATGCGCCGCGACGTCATCACGTCCAGTCCGGATGTCGGCTCATCGAAAATCATGACGTCCGGGTCATGAATGATCGTTCTGGCAATTGAGATCTTCTGCCGCATCCCGGTGCTCAGTCGAGAAATCCGCCGGTTCGCGAACTCATCCATGTCGAGCACCGCGAACAGCTTTCTGCGTCGTTCCTCGAAATGGTCCGGACTCATGCGGTGCAGGTCGGCGTGGTACCTAACCATCTCTGTGGCAGTCAGGCGATCGTACAGGCCGGTGTTCCCGGTGAGAAAGCCGATGTGGGAGCGCACGCCTTGAGGATTCGTAACCGCGTCGACGCCGGCCACGGTGATCGTGCCTGCCGTGGGCCGAAGCATGGTTGCAATCAAACGCAGCGCTGTGGTCTTTCCGGCACCGTTCGGCCCCAACAACCCGAAAACACGCCCGGGGCGGCACTCGAAGCTGATGCCGTCCACGGCATTTACGGTGGGGCTCTTCAATGGCCCGCCGCCGAGTTCCTTCCGTGCCTGGCGGCTGAGTTTGAATGTTTTGCGAAGGTTTTCGACACGGATCATCCAGCCCTCCGAGAGTGAGTGGAGCTCGGCCTGCGGCACTGAATATCCGTCAGAAGCTCCCCACCCACAACTGAGGTGCGGATGCTCACATGCGGAGAATTACTTGTGGGGGCTCGGCGGGGCTACACCACACACCCCGTTGCAGTGCTGTTGCTACTCCCACTCAACGTGACGGCGCTCGCGACGAGGTTCGTCCTCTTCAACAAACTCCTCTTCGAATTCCTCGTACTCATTCACGTAATCGTCATCCTCGTCGTCATACTCGTACTCGCCGTCTTCCTCGACCTCGAAGTCCTCCTCCCACTCGTACTCTTCGTCGTCTTGAAAATCAACGACAGGCAGGACCGACAATTCCCGGGACAACATGATTCCTCCGTGGCTCCTCTTGCTCGAGTGGCACCTTGTCCGCCCAGCGGAATCACACTCCAACACAGCCTCGCCCAACCGCAAGCGGACTGTTCTCGCACCCGCCACCTTGGCACGCCGTCGTGGCGGTTCGGGTGCGATATTTCATAAGCTATAACCAGATCCGCCTAGTTCGCTACCACCCCCGCGATGATCGTCTAATGCCCGCCTGGCGGAGTGGCTTGACCGCCCCGCTTCGTCCGGCAATACTCGGAGGGGGTGACGACGGAAATCGGTATCGAGTACCTCCGATGCGGGCCGGAGAAGCAGGCAATCTGCACCCTGGGAGCGTGAACATGGCGGCAGGAAATCGGCGATGCGGCGTTGGGATCGTCGTGTCTGCATTCTGCCTGACGGGCCTGGCGTGTGAGCAGGCGCATCGGCACTCCGTGCGGGTCGAGCGGCTTCTCGACACACCGATTATCACGGCCGAGCTGCACCCAGGCATCGGAGTCAACATCCAAGGCCCGTCTCTGATCCGCGTTCCGAACTGGGTGGAGGCTCCGCTTGGTAAGTACTACCTCTACTTTGCCGACCACAAGGGCAGGTATATCCGGCTGGCGTATGCAGATGAACTGCTCGGCCCTTGGACGATTCACCCACCCGGCAGCCTGCAGATCGAGGACTCGTACTTCCTAACGGACCCGCCTGAAGTGTCAGCGTCAGAGCTCGAGCAGATCCGCGCGGCGCGCGAGGCAAGTGGACGAGTCGCCCTGTCGCACGACCTGCTCAGCGAAGTCACAACACCGCATATTGCATCGCCCGACGTCCACGTCGAACACACGAACCGCCAAATCATCATGTACTTCCACGGCCTCGAAGACGTAGGCCGGCAGGCGACGCGTGTAGCCATCTCCGAGGACGGTGTGCGTTTCGATGCACAACCCGAGTTGCTGGGGCGGACCTACATGCGGGTCTTCCAGCACGATGGTTACCGTTATGCTATGTCAATGCCGGGTCAGTTCTACAGGTCGCGGGGCGGTTTGAGTGCCTTCGATGAAGGACCGCTACTCTTCAATCGAGATATGCGGCACTCAGCGCTGCTTCAACGAGGCAACACCCTATTTGTATTCTGGACGCAGGTCGGTCAAGTGCCCGAGCGGATCTTGCTGAGCACGATTGACATCTCGGGCGATTGGAACGCCTGGACCGAAACCGACGCGATCGAAGTGCTGCGGCCCGAACGAGCCTGGGAAGGCGCAGATGCGCCGCTCGAGCGTTCTGTGAGAAGCACCGCATACGGCCGCGTAAATCAGTTGCGCGACCCCGCGATCTACCAGGAGAACGGTCGCGTTTTCCTGCTATATGCTGTAGCGGGGGAAAGCGGCATCGCGATTGCGGAGGTGTTTTTCAACGAATAGCGCTGGCGGAGATCACTCGTACCGCAGCGCCTCGACCGGATCCACCCGCATCGCGCGCCGCGCGGGAACCGCGCAGGCCGTGAGTGCGACGGCCGTCAGCAGTACCGAGGATACAACGAAGGTCGGGATGTCTGTCGGTGTCACCCCAAAGAGCATTCCGCTCAGAATCCGCGTGACACCCACCGCGCCGACAATTCCAAGAGTCAGCCCGATGCCGACAAGGAGCATGCCGCTGACCAGGACTTCGCGCAACACAGCACCGGGGCTCGCGCCAAGAGCAACACGAACGCCAAACTCGTTGGTGCGCTGCGCCACGAGATATGAGATGACCCCGTAGATCCCGGCCAACGCCAGGACCAGCGCGATCACCGCGAAGCTCCCGAACAACCAGGACACGAACCGTCTGCCGGAAAGCGATTCAGACACGATCTGGTCCATCGTCTTCACGTTGTACACCGCCTGCCCCGGATCCACGGCTTGCACCGCAGACCTCACGGAGGAGACCAGGCCAGTGACCGGGAGTTGTGCCTTCACAACAAGGCTCATGCTCCCCAACAATTGGAAATGCTCGACCTGCCGATAGGGGAAGTAGAGAATGGGCCTTGGCTGTCGATGCAGCCCCGCATCGACCACGTCCGCAGCCAATCCAACGATGGTCATCCGCCGTTCTGTGGGGTTCAGGAACAACTCGGGAGCCGTGGGCGTCAGTATGACTTTGCCGACCGGGTTTTCGCCCGGATAGTATCGTCTGGCGAGAGCCTCATTGACAATCACGACAGGTAAAGAGATTGGTTCGTCGCCTTTCGAGAAACCTCGTCCCCTCACGATCGGCGCACCGACTGTCCGGAAATATCCAGGGCTCACGAGACGCCATTGGGCGTACGGCTCGGTTCCTGGCGCGCCCCAGGGTTCTCCATCAACCATGAACCTGCCGGACGGACCGTAGTTCTGGAGCGGCAGTCGGGTGTTCATGCCAACCGCGGTTACGCCGGGCAGTGCTTCCACACGCTCGTACACATCCCTGAAAAAATCCGCGGCGGTGCCGCCCGGGTATTTCTCGGCTGACACCGACATGCGCATCGTGAGCACGTTCTCGGTCACGAAGCCCGGGTCGACACGCTGGAGACCCGCCATGGTTCTGACGAGCAGCCCCGCTCCCAAGAGGAGCACGAATGCCAATGCGAACTCAACAACGACGAGGGTATCTCGGAATAGACGTCGCCGCCGACTCGATCCACCGCGCCCGCTGGTTCCGCCTAGGCCGCCCTGCATGTTCGTGTTGGAGGCGAACAAGGCGGGTGCCAGGCCAAACCCCACTCCAGCACACATCGCGACGAACATCAAGAAAACGAGTACGCGACCATCGATCTGTATGGAGCCGGATCGCGGAATCTGAGCGCCACCTAGGGCTATCAGGACGTCGATGCTCAAGTACGCCAGCAGTACGCCGAGCGCACCGCCCGCACCGGACAGCAGCAGACTCTCCGTGAGGAACAGTCGCACGAGGCGACCTCGTCCTGCTCCTAGGGCCGACCGCAAAGCCACTTCACGGCTGCGGTCGGTCGCGCGCGCGAGCAGCATGTTGCCAACGTTGGCGCAGGCAATCAACAGCACGAGCCCCACCGCGCCGAACAAGACGAATAGGAGCGGTCGGATGTTACCGACGACCTCCTCGTGCAAAGGCCTCACCCAGATACCGCCGCCGCCCTGATCCTCAGGATACTGCAGTTCCAGTCGCCGAGCGATCTCACTCATCTGGATCCGCGCCTCGGCGAGGCTGATGCCGTCTGCCAATCGGCCAACCACTGCGAGGCCATGCGAACCACGTGCGGTTTCGATATTGGGCGTCAGCCGCAGTGGCAACCAGAGATCTACCTGCGGCCCTCCAACAGGAAATGTGAACGCCGCAGGCATGATGCCGACCACCGTATGCGATTCGCCGTTCAGGGTGACATCCTGACCCACGAGTCCAGGGTCCGACCCGAACATCCGCTCCCACAGCGCAAAGCCCAGCACGACGACCGGTGGTTCTCCGGTGTGATCTTCACCCGGCGCAAACGACCGCCCCAACAATGGCAGTGCTCGAAGCATAGCGAACAGGTTTGCCTCGACATTCACCGATCGGAGGCGTAGGGGGGTGCCGTCGTCCTGCAAACTCGCACTGCTCAACTCGTATGCGACGAGGTCCTCAAAGACCTCGTTCTGCTCCCGCCAGTCCGCCAGGTTCGGGTAGGAGGCAGGCCCCCACCCGCCGTCTGCCCAGGTTTCCCGCAGGAAAAACAAACGGTCAGGGTCCTCGTACGGCAGAGGACGCAATACAACGCTGTTGACGACGCTGAAGATTGCGGCGTTGGAACCGATGCCGACCGCGGCTGTGGTCACGGCCAACGCAACAAACCCTGGATTCCTCGCGAAGCCTCGCAATGAGTGGCGCACGTCACGCCAAATGTCGTGCACGATTTCAACCTTGCGGCGAAACCCAGGTGTATTCCACTCAGGATCGCGGGATGGCCGAGCACGCCACTGCACGCGCCACTCCTCGATCGCGGATGTTAACAGATCGCGGATAGCGAACATCCAAACCTGCAGCGCGGCTTTTCGCGGAGTCCTGGATCGCTCGGTAACCCAGCGGTCTCGAAAGGCATCGACCATGTCCGGTCCATACTCGAGTCGAAAATCGGACGGGTATAAGCAGAGGAGCTGAGCATATACCCATTCAGCCAGGTGGGTGCTGCAGCCGTCACGCTCTCTAGACATCAGACCGCTGCCGAGCCCTTCAAGACTCGCTTCTCACGAGCGACCCCGACGACCTGCTCGAGACGCGCCGCCTCAGCTTCGAGGATACGGCGCCCGCGCCTGGTGATGCGATAGTACCGTCTGCGCGGATCGTCCCGACTGGGAGGCGGCCGCTTGGTCGGCTCCTCTATGTAGCCCGCCGCCACCAGTTTCTTGATCGACCCGTACAACAGACCGGGCCCAAGGCGGACCGACCCGTCTGTACGCCGCTCAACCTCGTGGACTATGCCAAGGCCGTGTCGCTGGCTGTCGGCCAGGGCCAGCAGAATATGGAACATTGCAGGGGTGACTGTGGAAGTGGGCTCATCGCTCTTCATGAGGTATCCTCGGATGATGATATATCTATATGTGATATATCATAATGTGACCATTTCGTCAAGGGCGACGCCTACCTGTTCAAATCAGTGGAGCAGCACAGAACCGACCCTGGATGTCCCTGTCAATCCCGGCTATGCTTCGTGCGAATTCAATCAGGGCGAACTGGTAGTGGACGAAGTTCTCGAGCACCTGCGAACCGCACTTCCCGACCGATATACGATCGAGCGGGAGATAGGTCGTGGTGGAATGGCCACGGTTTACCTGGCGACCGAGGACCATCCTCACCGCGAAGTGGCGCTGAAGGTCCTGAGCCCTGAAGTCGCGACGCATGTCATGCGTGAGCGGTTCCTTCGCGAGATCGACGTAATCTCCAAGCTCATTCACCCTCACATCGTGCCTGTGTACGCTGCCGGTGACGCAGACGGCCTGCTGTACTACGTAATGCCGTACATCAAGTGCGAGTCGCTCGGGCATCGACTGGCACGCGGCGAGAAGTTGCCCGTTCCGTTGGCGCTGAGGATTGCCCAAGAGGTGGCCGGTGCCTTGCACTACGCCCACGAGGCCGGCGTGGTACACCGGGACATCAAGCCCGCGAACATCCTTCTCCAGGACGATCATGCACTAGTTGCAGACTTCGGAATAGCCCGCGCCGTAGGCGATGCGGGCGGCCAACAACTCACACAAGCCGGACTCGCCATGGGTACGCCGGCCTACATGAGCCCCGAACAGTGGTCAGCCAGCGGCGACATTGACGGGCGATCCGACCTCTACAGTCTCGGGTGCGTACTGCTCGAGGCACTGGGTGGAGATCCTGCCGGCATCAGTCCCGCAGAAAGGATCAGCTCTGTTTCAAAAGCCGTGCGGACGGCCGCTGGTGCGGATCGCACGACCGGCGGTCTCACAAATGCACTCGAGCGAGCCCTCGCACTCAATCCCGGGGAGCGCTTCCATACTGCGGCGGCATTCGCCGAGGCGCTCAACCGGTCTGATCCCGGCCGGGTGACGGTGGAAGTTGGAGCCAAAAAGCACCGCCCCACCAAGGGCGGATTGTTGGTGATGATGGCAATCGTCGTGGGGGCCGTCATTGTAGGCACCATGCTTCCATCTGGTGGCCCGTCTGACGACGCCGGCCCACCCCGTGTTGTTGTTGCCGCATTCGAGAATCAAACCGGCGATGCCACTCTGGCGCCAATCGGGCCCATGACGGCAGACTGGATCACACAGGGCTTGTCTCAGACAGGCTTGGTCGAGGTCTTGGGCAACCTGTCGGCAATGGCATCCTCGGCGGAAGCTGGCACTGGCGCTCCCGGCTCTGAGAGTGTGCAGATGCTCGCTAACCAGTCTGGCGCGGACGTCGTGATCTCGGGCAGGTACTACAAGCAGGGCTCAAACATCCAATTCCAGGGCCAGATAACTGACGCCCACGACCAGACGCTGATCAGTGCTATCGATCCCGTGTTGGTACCTGTTGACTCACCGCTGGTAGCCGTGGAGGAACTCCGCCAACGAGTAATGGGTGCTTTGGCGTTGCGCTTCGACGAACGCCTCAGTTCCTGGGCTTTGGCCAGCAATCAGCCGCCGTCTTACGACGGGTATCGCGAGTACATGGAAGGAATGTCAATCTTCATGCAGCAGCTGAACGGAGAGGCGGCTGTCCCGCATTTACTGCGCGCTGCAGAACTCGATACCAATTTCGTGACACCGCTGCTGTTTGCTGCATTCGCTTCGGCTTCAGGTGGTGGCTGGGAGCTGGCAGACTCACTCGGCCAGGTCGTGGATGCGAAGCGCGACAGGCTAATTCCTCTCGAGGCCTTCACACTCGACTGGGTCATCGGCATGACCCATGGGGACTACCCCGCCGCGTTGGCTGGGATGCGACAGGCAGTCATCATTGCCCCAAGCTCTGAGATGTACACACTCGTGGCGATAACCGCGCTAGCTATGAACCGGCCTCGTGAGGCACTCGATGCACTCGACCAAATCGATCCCGAGAGTGGGCTCATGCGCGGCTTTTTCATGCATTGGACTAACATCACCACCGCACTACACCTCCTCGGTGAACATCGCAGAGAGCTTGCGGAAGCGCGCCGCGGTCTGGAACTATATCCGGGCAATCCGTTCATGACCGTGAACATGACCCGGGCTTTCGTCGCGCTCGGACGTCTGGATGAGGCCGTCGAGGCGTTGGGAGATCAGCCATCGCCCCCCCCAACTCACTGGGTTGCGGCGGGTGAAGACGCATTGATCACGGCACTCGAGATGACAGCTCATGGGCATCCGGAAGAAGCCTACGCCATTCGAACATGGGCGATCGATTGGTTCGAAACGTTGGAGCCGGAGACCCTTGCTGAGCCCCTTTATCGGTACGGATACGCCCGCCTTCTCTACTTTCAGGAGCGTTGGCAGCAAGCCGCGGATCTGTTTCAGGCGTTGGCGGAAGAACAACCTGACAGTGTTTCGTTCCGCGGCTACCTGGGATCGACGGCTGCCCGCATGGGCGACCGAGAGATGGCCATGCAGATCTCAGATTCGCTCGCGGCCTTGGACGGGCCGTTCAGGTTTGGCGCCGTACCCTACTGGCAAGCCCGAATTGCGGCGGTGTTGGGCGATCGGGAACTGGCCGTCTCAAAGCTGCGCCGGGCACTCGACGAGGGTTTTCAGGTCTCCGACGCGTTTCACCGCGATGGAGATCTCATCATGCTGCGCGGCTACGAGCCATTCGACGAGTTACTGAGACCCAAAGACTAGCTGCGACTCAAATCAACACTCGCGGTGGGTGTCGAAGATCGACACCTTCTTGCCGGTCTTGTCGCGGGTGTACTCCCCCGGTGAGAACCTAGCTGCAGAAAACAGTGGACCATCCACACACGCTCGCTCACCGGATGGAACAGAGCACTTTCCGCAAATCCCAACCCCGCAACTGGTCATACGTTCAACGAGATGATAGATGTCGGACGGGGGAGCGAACTCGCGCTCGACAGCATCCACCGCGCGCATCGCGATCTCGGGGCCACAGTTGAAGAAACAGGGGCGTTCCGGCTTCTGTTCGGACAATGTGTGCTGCAGGACGTCGGAAACGTACCCGCACACGCCGGCAGTGCCGTCGTCGGTCGAGACCGCAACCTCGCCCATCTCACGGAGCGCATCGAGGTAGACCAACTCGCTCGCCGTGACCGTGCCAATCACAAAGCGCTTCGGTCCAGGATGCTTCCGAGCCGCGTGGTGCACCGGTGCGATTCCGCAGCCGGCTCCGACAAAGTAGACCGGCCGGTCTGTGGGCAGTTTCTCGTGGTGACCGTAAGGGCCGCGAACACGCACCACATCGTTGACTTTGAGCTCGAACGATTTTGCCGTCATCGGACCGACATTGCGTATCACGAGTTCCAGGCCGTCTTCGTTGCTCGCCACCGAAAAAGGTTTCGAAAGGCTGTTGCCGACCTTGAGAAACACAAACTGGCCGATGCCCGCCTCGATGTTCTCGCGGAACTTGATGAGTCGAATCGAGTCGCCATACTCCTCCACCGCCGACACCACGAAAGGCCGGTGGTCCATCAGCATACTGTTGAGAGTCCTCGCGGTCGCGAGGTCGGTGCCCTCGGCCAGGTCCAACTCAAGTTGCTGGAAATACTCCCGGATCTCCTCTGAATCGAGTCCGCCGAGTGCAGTTCCTATAGCGTAGAAGAACGACGGATCAATCTGCTCGAGTTGACGGATGTCCGACGCCCCACGGATTCCGCCCATCACAAAAAACGGCAGTGACACGGTCTCACGTAGCCTGGTCACGGCATCCAATGTGGCCGGGAAAATCGCGGCGCCGGAAAGACCACCGAATCCGTTGCTGAGTTCAGGGTTCGGTCCACCGAGTGAGTTGATTGCTGACAGTGAATCAGCACCCGCATCGGCTGCTGCCAACCCGATTTCCTCAAGCCTGTCTACGCCTGCGTTCAGCTTCACGATGAGGGGCTTCTTGGTTGCCTTGCGACAAACGGCAACGATGCTCCTCACGCTGTCGGGATCCGATCCGATCAAGATGCCGCCCTTGTGTGCATGCGGACACGACACGTTGATCTCGTAACCGTCGGCCACATCACCAGTCTTCTCGAACTCGGCCACGGAGTGCGCGAACTTCTCCTCGGTGCTTTCACCGACCTGCGGCATCAGGAAGACGTCCGCCGGAGCAACCGCGCGCAGCTCTCTGAAACTCTCCACCGTGGCTTCGAGTCCGGGGTTCGCGTAGCCCACCGCGTTCCACATCGAGTCGGGCGACGGCTGTGTCAGGATGTCTTCGGGGTTGCCCTCGCGCGGCTCGATAGTGGTGCTCTTGCCGACGAAGAACCCTATTTGCGGAACGTTCTCGAACATCCACCTTGCTGTGTCACCGTTCGTAGAAATAACACCAGAGGGGAACCCGTAGCGCCCCCGCACCTCTTTGCCCAACATGTCGATCATATTCGCGCTTCTCACTTCAGAGAACGTTGGCTATGTCTTGAAGAACCTCGCGTGCGGCCGAAGGACGGTCTGCGGCACCAGTGATCGCCCGACCCACCACCAACAGTGAAGAACCGGCCGCAACCGCTCTACCGGGCGAGAGAACCCGCTTTTGGTCTCCACCCGCAGGCGTGGTGGTCCCCTTGATTCCAGGAGTCACAAAAAGGAACCCGGGTCGAAGCTCTTCCTTGAGCACATGCATATCCGCGGCAGAACAGACGACTCCATCGAGGCCCGCGGCCACGGTTAGCATTGCGAGCCGAAGGACCTGTTCCTCCACTGACCCCGGAACACCGCACTCCTGGTTGAGGGTTTCCCCATCGATGCTGGTGAGCACCGTGACGGCGATTACATTCGGTCTCAAGCCGTTCGGCAGATTCGCATCTTCAACGCCTTGTTTGGCAGCCATCATCATCGCCAGGCCACCGGATGCATGGACGTTGAATAACGTAACGCCCAGTTCGGCGGCCGCCCGCGCCGCACCCTTTACGGTATTAGGGATATCGTGATACTTGAGATCGAGGAAGACGCCGGAACCGAGCTTTTTGACCAGACTAACCACCTCCGGGCCGAAACGCGTGTACGATTCCTTCCCGATCTTGAATAGGCCAACGTATGGACTCAGTTCCTGGACCAGGCTCTCCACCGCTTCGAGGGAATGCAAGCCGTCCAGCGGCAAACACACCATGTCCCTCGCCGCTCGTTCCTGAGGCGTCAAATCAGACACAATAATTGACCTCCCTATCCAACCTTGGGGAACCCGTGTTTTTCACCCCACCCGAAGGGATCCTCACGCCACTCAGAGAGCAGGGTGATCTGCTCTTCCGTGAGAAACCCTCCACTGCGAGCTACCTCGAGCAGGACCGGAAAAGTGAGGAGTGACGAAAAGTCGCACGGTGGGTCCAGCGCCTCGAACTGCTCGGCCGCTTTTCCAAGACCATAGTTGAAGATCGATAGACACCAATTGCAGTCGCCATTTGCCTCACGGACCGCCTCGACCGCGCGAGCCGAACTACCCCCGGTTGAGATTAGATCCTCGATCACAACCACCTTGCGACCATCGAGATCCGATTCGGCGTCGATACCCTCGATGCGATTCTTCAGGCCGTGTCCCTTGGGCTTATCGCGTATGTAGATGTACGGAAGCGAAAGAACGTCAGCCAGTAGCACACCGTGAGGAATTCCCGCCGTAGCTGTGCCCGCCACAACCTGCGGATCTATTCCTTCCTCGGCAATGAAGTCCGCCAGGCCCTGCGCAATTACCTGCCGTATCTGAGGGAAGAACAGAAACATGCGATTGTCGTTGTATATGGGCATCCGATAGCCGGACGCCCATTGGAAGGGGTTATCGGGATTGAGCTTTATTGCCCCAATGCTGAGCCCCTCTTCCGCGATCCTTCTGCTGAGGTCTTTGATTGTAGTTTCCTCGCGAGTAACGTTTTGTCCGTATTTGAGGTCGACGGATTGTTATTCCGCGCGTCAGAATTGTAAAGGTACCAGGTCGGTGCCGCTTGCCCGGGCACCATGAAATCGGTATATATGTTGTTGAATTCAAGTGCTTAAATTCCAAATGCTTAGGACTGCAGACCTCACGATCCAGCGCTCCTAAAGACCGTATGCCTGCCGTTCGAAACACGACAGTAGATAACGTTGCCCACCGACTATTCTCGGCCGCTCTGGTCCTCGCGTGGGTAGGCGTGGTGACTCTGGTCTTACTCGGTGGGTTGAACTACTACTCGACGCCGTTGCAGGAGCGGCCTTTTTCCGACCTTCACGAACTGTACAAGCCAACGGGCAACGTCGGCCATGGCTTGGGGATCGTCGGGAGCTTCTCAATGGTGGTCGGCGTGGTCTTCTACTCACTGCGAAAGCACGTCGGGTGGCTCGCAGGTGTTGGCAGACTCAGCACGTGGCTAGAGGTCCACATCTTTCTTTGCACGCTTGGGCCCGTGCTTGTGCTATTCCACACAACCTTCAAGTTCGGTGGAATCGTATCGATAGCATTTTGGAGCATGACCGTAGTGGCATTGAGCGGGGTGTTTGGTCGCTACGTGTATGGGCGGATTCCCAAAACGATCCATGGTCATCTTCAGTCCCTCGAGTCGATCCGCCAACAGGAAGCCGATCTGATCACCGCAATCTCCGACGAATACCGTTTGAATCCCGTGCAAATAGAGACTCTCTTCCCTCGAACTGAACGACGTGCGGCCCGAGGAATCGCGCATGCACTCTTGTTGGCCGCTTACCATGACTTCTCACGGCGGTCGCAGAAGCGGCATATCAAAAGGCTGATTTCGAGAACTCTAGACAGTTCCGACGGCAGCTCAGGCTCGGCTCGGGGGGAAGACGTTCCCCGCCACACACGCGATTCAATGGTTCGTCTGGCTTTGTTCCGGCTCCGCCTGGAACAGCAGGTAGTCGTGATGGAACCACTGCAACGTGTGTTCGGTTACTGGCACGTAATGCATCTGCCGCTGGCTGGGGTGATGTTTCTCGTGATGATCGTCCATGTCACTGTATCCGTTCTCTTTGGCTACACCTGGGTGTTCTGAGGTGAGAATCAGAATGGGTCGGATCTGGCTCCGAGTGATGCCGCTCGTACTTACGCTACTCCTCGAATCGGAGCCGGGAACAGCACAGCTTCTCTCTCCAGGCAAGCTCGCGGTACCACACTCCGATCTGGAGGGTTTGCGCAGTTGCACCAACTGCCACGTACTCGGCGAGCGCGGAACCTCCAATCGACTTTGTCTCGATTGCCACGCTCCGCTCAGCAATAGGATTGCCCGGGGGAGCGGCTTCCATGCTACCGTGGTAGAGCAGCATTGCTCGGATTGCCACAAGGACCACTTCGGTGAGGACTTTCGGCTGGTGAGGTTCGACACTGCTTCCTTCGAGCACTCGAGAGTGGGCTTCGATCTGGTAGACGCCCACCAGACACTGGAGTGCGCCGACTGTCACCAACCCAGCCTGATCACCGCCGAGGACGTGCGAGCCTTCAAAGGTGAACACCGGACACTCGAGAAGACGTTCCTGGGATTGGGAACTAATTGTCTGGATTGTCATGCGACCACCAATCCACATGGAGAACAATTTGCTGCCCGCACCTGCACAGAGTGCCATAGCCAGACGGTTTGGAATGAACTGCCAGGCTTCAATCACAACCGGACACGGTACAGGCTGACGGGCCGACACCGTCAGTTGTCGTGCGACGCATGCCATCAACCTGCTTCGACAGCCGGGGACATACTTCAGGTCCAGTATGTGAACCTACGCTTCTCACGCTGTACCTCATGCCATCAAGACATACATCAGGGATCAATGGGCAGTGATTGCACGAGCTGCCATAACACAGCGGGATGGGACCAGCTGGATCGGCCGGCGGTGGAGAACCACTTCGATCACCAGATAACAGGCTACCCATTAGCAGGTGCACACGCTGAGCTGACCTGCTCGTTGTGCCACGATCCGACCCAGGCTCAACGGATTGGCTTCGAACTCACCTTCGTGGAAGGCAGTCTCGGCCATGCCTACCCCACGCCATCCGCCGAGAACTGCACTTCTTGCCACCTGGACTACCACGACGGCGTTTTCATGGAGTCGCCGTCAGGGTTGCAGTGTGACGGCTGTCACTTACAGCACGGCTGGCTCCCCACTAGCTACGACATGGTTCGACACAACCTGGACGCTCGTTTCGTTCTGACTGGGGCACATGTGGCCACACCGTGCTTGTCCTGTCACAACACCTCGAACACCGCCGAGGGACCGCTTCAGTTCAGGTTCGAAAGCGTCGATTGCCGCAGCTGCCACGCGACAGACGATCCCCATGAGGCACAATTTGTTGGGAGACAGTGCACCGAATGTCATGACACGGAGTCGTTCACCATAGGTTCATTCGATCACTCGAAAACTAGATACCAACTGGACGGTGCTCACCGCGATCTTACTTGCGGTGCCTGCCATCACCTCGCAACCGGTCAGGATGGCAAAGAGTACCGCGTCTACACACCGCTCGGCATGGAATGTGGTGACTGCCACGGAGGCAAACGATGAGGCTCATGAGATCCGCACTCGTGGTTCTCGCCCTGGGAGCAATGCCGTCAGGCGTCGCGTCGCAGGGCGCTTTTGTCTACCCACATGGAGACTTGACCGTAGACATCGGCTGTCGGGCCTGTCACACGACTGACGGTTGGCGGCCAGTGAAGGACCCAATGGAGTTCGATCACGGAAGCGTGACCGGTTTTCGACTCGACGGAAAACACGGGTTCGTGCCCTGCACGAGCTGTCACATAGATCTCAACTTCAGTGAGCCCAAACTCAGGGAAGGAGTGTGCACCACCTGCCACGTGGACGTGCATCGTGGACGTCTCTCCCCCGACTGCGAACAATGCCACAACACAAATCTCTTCACAATCGTGGCAGGACTGGAGCTGCACGCTCGAACCAGCTTTCCACTGAGCGGCGCGCACCAGCAGCTGTCGTGCGAGAGTTGCCATCAGAACGACCTAGGCGGTGCATATGCGAGCCAACCGACCGACTGTATTGCGTGCCATGCCACAGAGTACTCTGAGAGTCAGTTTGTGGACCATGCGACGGTGGGGTTTTCCACCGAATGCCAGGAGTGCCACACGACCCTGGCGTGGCCGCATAGTGTCAGCTTTGACCATACCACCTACTCTTCCGGCTTCGCCCTCGTGGACCGACACGCGGAGATCCGGTGTTCGAGTTGTCACGATCAAGGAGTCGCCGGCTCCATTTTCTCGCCCGCCAATCAGGACGACTGTGTCGCCTGCCATCAAAACGACTACGAAGGCGAGCATGGTGGGTCCGGATTCCCGACCACCTGTGCGCTCTGTCACACGAACGACTCCTGGGAGGGAGCGAGCTTCGACGATCACGATGCACTATTCTTCCCGATCTTCTCCGGAGCGCACCGCGGCCAGTGGCACGGGTGCGAAACTTGTCACACCACCGCGAACGACTTTCAACAGTTCAGCTGCTTCGCCTGTCACGAACATCGACAGAGTGCAATGGACGAAAAGCACCGGGAGGAGTCGGGATACCTCTACGCCAGTGCCGCCTGCTATTCGTGTCACCCGAACGGGAGGAGCCCATGAAGAAAGTCTCCCCCGGCCTGATGGCCCGCAAACGGAAGGTGGCGATTTTCGCTCTCATTTCGAGCGCGGTTGCCGCAACGCCAGCCAGCGCCCAAGACATCCGGCTGGAGGTGATGGTTGACCAGATTGCCGGCACGAGCATCTATCTGCGTGCCGGGACCGCCGATGGTATTGCCCAAGACGACACCCTCACGGTGTTCAACGAATCGGGCGACCAGGCAGTCGGCGCACTGTTGGTGATCAGCGCGACCGCGAGCCGATCGGTCGTGTCATTTCTGGCCGATCCTTTCCCGGTGACGCGGGGCACACTGTTGCGTATTCGCATCGGGTCCAGCCCCTCCGCAGCGGAACGCGCCCAGGAACCTGGAGTGGATCCGGTTCGTACCACCGAGTCGCCACCGAGCGCCTACCCGCAAGTACGCGGACGGCTTTCTCTCCAGCTCAATACTCTTGCGTCCACAACGAGTTGGTCGGGCAACGAGGACGTGAGTATCGACCGAAGGTTCACCACTCCTGCCATCGGGCTGCGGTTTGGTGTGAAGGACTTGCCAGGCGGACTCGAGCTTGCCTCCAATCTGCGGGGCACATACCGCCATAGCTCAAACGACCTGGTGCAACCCGCTCACTCCATGCGCGTGTACGAGGCCAGTGTCCGCAAGTCATTTGAGCGCGCGCCTCTGCAGGTCCAACTTGGACGATTCTACAACAGGTACGAGACCTATTCCGGGTACTGGGACGGACTGTTGCTGCGTTACGGAACCCGGGGGCTTGGCGCAGGTGTGGCGGTAGGGTATGAACCTGATCGGGCCAATGAGGGTGTGAGTACGGATCTTCCCAAATACACAACCTTCGTGGATTTCAACCATGTAGGCGATCAGGTGGGATACTTCACCGACATATCGTTTCATCAGCAGCTACCCGGGAATGACGTCGCTACCGAGACATTCTTCGGTTGGTCTCAACAGCTGACGATGGGGCGAACGCGGCTGGGGACCAACCTTCAGGTTCACCGCGACCCCGGGGGCAATTCGTGGTCGGTCACGCGACTTCATACCAACGGCTCGGTCCCTCTCACGAGCCGCGTGTCGTTACTGGGCCGGTACGCGTTCGACCGGCCCGAGTATCGATTCCGCTTCACGCAGCTGTTCTCGTTTGAACGCCGCCAAGCCGGCGTAGGCTTCCGGTACTGGGGTCGCGGAGGCAACGCAAGCTTGTACGTAACCACGAACCGGGTCAACCAGGGAGACCTCTCGTATTCTGTGTCGTCGTCCTTCAGGGTAACGCGCACGCAAGTGCTGGAGCTGGGTTTCCATGGAGCCGGGACCGTCTGGATGCTGGAGAATACGAGGGTGATCAACCTCCTGGCGGGAATCGACCGCGTATTCGGGCGCGTGCAATCACGTGCCAGCTACAGGTTGTACCGGACAGTGGGCGCCAACAGCACACTCCTCTCCCACACTGTTGATGCGGCTCTCGTGTTCCCGATTGGCCGCCGCGTCTTTTCCACCATCAACGCCCGCGTTCAGCAAGGTACAAACCAAACCTCCAACAGCCTTTTCGTGAGTCTCTGGACCAGTTTCTAATGTCCGACGCGCTGATCATCGCGGTCTTAGGCCTGGGACTGTTCGGCCTGTTCGCGTTACCCCTGTTCATGCGACAGCGACGACTCGAACGAAATACGACGGAGGCTGAAGCACACGCGCTGCGCTACGGATTGCACGAACCGGCTTCACTCCATCCCGTGGTGAGTGCGGGTGACTGTGTCGGCACCAAGAACTGCATCTCGGTATGCCCCGAGGGTGACGTACTCGGATTCAAGAATGGTCAGGCCACCCCGATTGGCCCTGCGCGATGCATAGGTCACGGTCTTTGCGAGCGCGCATGCCCGACCGAGGCAATCCAACTGGTGTTCGGTACGGAGAAGCGCGGTGTTCATATCCCACGGATTCAGGAGAACTTCGAGACCAACGTACCAGGTTTGTACATAGTCGGTGAACTCGGCGGTATGGGTCTGATCCGTAACGCTTTCGAGCAGGGTCGACAGTGCATTGCCGGAATTGCCAAGGAACCACGTGGCCCGGCCGACGGCCTAGATGTCTTGATAGTCGGCTGCGGTCCCGCGGGTCTCTCCGCAACGGTAAACTGTGCTTTCCACGACCTGCGGTATGCGACTCTCGAGAAGGAAGACATTGGTGGCACCGTGCGGTACTACCCGCGCAAGAAGTTGGTGATGACCTCGCCAGTCCAAGTTCCAGGGTATGGAAAACTGGGATTCCGAGACGTTACCAAAGAGAAGCTCACTAGCATCTGGGAAAACATCGTGAGCACGACTGGCGTGGATATCAGCACCGAGGAGACGGTAGCGGAGATTACACCATTGGCCGACGGCTGCTTCTCTGTCATCAGCGATAAAGGGGTGTACCAAACCAAGAGGGTGGTGCTCGCTATCGGGCGACGCGGCATACCACGGAAGCTCAACGTTCCAGGGGAACAACTTCCCAAGGTTATCTACTCCCTACGTGAGCCCGAAGCTTATCAACACGATCGGATCGCGGTTGTGGGTGGAGGGGACTCTGCCATTGAGGCTGCGCTTGCACTGGCCGGTCAACCGGGAAACGACGTCAGAATATCGTACCGCCGAGAGAGCTTTTCACGGATCAAGCCGGGCAACATGGAGCGCATTGAAGAGGCGCTTGCCCGAGAGCGAATAAGGGTCATGTGGTCGAGCCAGGTCGAGGAGATCAGACCAGATTCGATTGTGGTGAAGAATGTGGCCGGCAAAGCAGATACGATCCCTAACGACATGGTAGCGATATTTGCCGGCGGAGAACTGCCTACGAAGTTCTTGCAGGCCTGTGGCGTTGAGATCGACACCAAGTTTGGAGAGCCATGAGCTACCGAGCCTTCAGCGGAACCGGTTCCTCCCGCAACACCTCGTCCGGCGTAATGGGTTCAGCGGGTGCTCTCACCAAGAACGTCAGCACCACCGCCACTGCCACGATCCCCGCAGCTATGACGAAAGGCACCTGAGCACCAAAACCCTGGTATACTGCGGTTGCCCAGATCGGCCCCGCGACGCGGGCCATACCCCCGAACGCCTGCTGCACACCCAGCGCCTGCCCGAACTCGCTGTCGGATACACGATGTGTGACTGAAGCCGACGTTGCGGGAAACAGACAGGCCGTTCCAATCGGAACGAGTGCCCAAACGACACCCAGCATCACCACCGAATCGGGTATCGTGATCAGGAAGATGCCAAGCATCAGGAGTGTTGCGCCCAGCCGCATCACTTTGATCTCGCCGAGCCAGTCGACGAGCCTCCCAAGCACCAAGGCGCGCATCACGACTCCGGTCGCGCCCACGTACACAAAGAAGATGCCAACCGTGGTCTCGGTCACGGCGAAATCGCGCTGCAGATAAAGGACCAACACGCCCGTGATCGAGATGAAGCCGAGCATCCCCACTGTGTATATCCAAATCAGCAGCGACACGTCATGACCCGGTGTTCTCAGAACCTCCCACATGGCTGTCCGAATCGAGCGTCTCGGGCCTGACGGTGCGACCGTACCCCTCTCCGCACCTGAAAAGCCGCGCCGATTGGATTCCGGAAGGAGCTTCCAAGCGAAGGCAACATTCAAGACGCATAGCAAGCCGGCCACGATGCCAGGTGCGGCCGGCCCTAAACCGAAGGTGAGCGATCCGATGGCTGGCCCGATCATGACGCCGGCACTGGTCGAGGCAGTGAGCCACCCGAGCGCCTTGGCGCGTTCTTTCGGCTCGAACGCATCGCCCACGTATGCCTGCAACACACCCGTCGTGCCGCCCCCGAATCCCTGGATGACACGAGAGAGAAACAGCATCCACAATGAAGACGCGAACCCGAACACAAAGAACGCGATCGCCGAAGCGCCGAGCCCCGCCAGGATCGCCGGTCTCCGTCCGTAGCGATCTGAGAGGCGTCCCCACCACGGTGCAGATGCGAGCTTGGCAATGGAGAAGGACGCTATCAGCCATCCAATCATCCATTCCTGAGCGTCGAGACGCAGCGCGTAGTACGGCAACAGCGGGAAGATTATCGCGAACCCCAGCATGTCCACGAAAGCCGCCGCCATGAGCACCGAGATACGCTTCATCGTTTGGTACCCACCGCCATGGCGACCGCCGATATCAACATCAACACGACGCCGTACGCTGCGGCGACACCAATATCGAACTCCCGCAACGCTGAGAGGATCTCGATCGATATCGGGCGCGTGTCATAGGTGTACAGCACCACAGACGTTACGAAGTCTCCCAATGCGGTGGCGAACGCCAACGCACCACCAGCGAGTATTGCAGGACGCAGCAGCGGGACGGTAACAGAACGGATCGTGCGCCAGCGGTTGGCCCCTAATGCGGCGGCAGCATCATCGAGAGATGGGTCTAGTTGTCGAAACCCCGCTACGATCGAACCGCATACGATGGGGATGTTCCGTACCATATATGCCAGCGGCAAGATGACCACGGTGCCCACCAGCACCCAGCGCCCGAACCAGGGAGCACGCACGCTGAACGCAGTAGCCAGCGCAATGGCTAACACCGTTCCCGGCACAGCCCACGGAACCGTCGTCAACGTCTCGATGACGTTCCGGAGGCCAACCCTTCGCTGCACCACTACCCTTCCCACCCAAAGTGCCAGCGCGACCGCCGCTATCGTGGCGGCGCCGGCCATCCACAAGGAGTTGACCAGTGGTCGAAGCCTCACTGGGTCAGTGATCAGAATCCCATAATTCGCGAGAGTATACTCGGGTGGAACGGCTTGGGTCGTCCAAGTGCCCACTGGAACGAACGACACCAGCAACAGCGTCAAGTGCGGGAGGAGTAACAGGATAGCGAAACTCCAACCGAGCACCGCCGCTCCCCAGCGCGCGAGCGGCAGCCGCAGTGCACGCGCCGCAGGCGGAGTTCCCTTTCCTACGGCCGCGACAGAGCGCCCGGTTTGCGTCCGTCTGTAAAGAACGAGGCCGATCAACGCCACGGCGGCCAAGGCGGCCGTCTCCACCAACGACATTGCGATGTCGCCATTCAACTTGCTTGCGACGATCTGAGTCGTCATGACTCTGAACCCGCCGCCAAACACGTAGGGTGCGCTAAACGATCCCAGCGCCGTCATGAAGGTCAACAGCGCCGCGGCCCCGACCTGCGGCCACAGCAGCGGAAGAGTCACCCGCCGCAGTGTGCCCCGAGCACCGTGCCCCAGCGAGTGGGCTGCCTCGATCATGGAT
>JBDGYW010000018.1:0-21358 GCA_039588935.1 Gemmatimonadota bacterium
CATGTGCAGAGTCGTTTGACGCATCGTCCAGCGGGCCGACGGATCAAACAGCACGATGTCTGCATCGCACCCCGGTGCAAGGTTCCCCTTCTTGGGAGCCAGGCCAAAGAGCTGCGCCGGTGCGGTAGACGTGAGTTCTACGAGCCGAGGCAGGGATATGCGCCCTTTTGCTACACCCTCAGAGTACAGGAGAGTCAGGCGCGGTTCAATTCCCGGCATCCCTTCCGGGCAGAGATCGAAGTTGTCTGCTCCCGCCTCCTTGGCGGCCAGCGAAAAGGCACAATCGTCGGTAGCCACGGTGGAGATGTTCCCATCGATGAGCCCTTCCCAGAGTGCGGATTGGGTGACGTCGTCCCTGAGTGGTGGCGATCCGAGCCATTTGTATCCGTCCTCCCGTCGCAGCTTTTCGTCCGTAAAGATCAGGAAGTGCGGACAGGTTTCGGCAAAGACGTGGAGTCCCTCTTCCCTCGCGGCGGCAACCTGCGACAAGCCGTCTCTTGAAGACAGATGCACGATGTACACACTGCCACCAGTCTCCCGGACTACGTCTACGATCCGGCGAACTGCATTGCCTTCCGACTCAGGTGGGCGGCACAAAGCATGGTCGATCGCCCTGGTCTGGCCACTTTCCATCTTTTCGCGAGCGAGCTTATCGATAATGGTGCTGTCTTCGGCATGCACCATCAGCATGCCACCAGCAGCGCGCAGTCGAGCCGTGAGCTCGGAAAAATCATCGCCAGAGATGATCCGTCCGGGCCTGCCACTGTACATGTTGACGGCCGACTCACCCGTCAGCGATCTGAACGTCATGAAGCATTTGATGGTTGGCAAACCGGCGGCAACAACTGCGGGGATTTCCTCCAACACCTCGGGGGTCACGTGATTGACGATGGGATGAACGTTCCAATCTACGATTGCCTTACCCTTGGCTTCCTCCCTTTTCACATTCAAGACAGAGAGCAGCGGCTGGCCGTGTATCTGATCTGCAAAGTCGATGACGGTGGTGGTCCCACCGAACGCGGCGGCCCGTCCACCGGTATAGTAATCGTGGACGCCCTTCTGTCCCTTGTTCCTCTCGTTGAAGTGAATGTGAGGATCGATGGCACCTGGTAGCACAAGCAGTTCTGTCGCGTCAATCACCTCGTCGGCGGTGACTCTCGACAGGTCATCCACTGCCTCGATGGTCTCGTCGCGGATCAGCACATCTTGGCGGGATACCGTTGAACTCGTGACAACCGTCCCACCCAGAATCAGCAGAGTTCGTTCACTCACCCCGTACTCCCAGTCAAGTGGTGTGCTAGGAAAGAACTCTGAATCTTAGTCGATTGTCGCCGTTTGTCCTCACAGTACCGTCTCTGTTCCTGCGCGGGCCAAAGCGGTCGGGCCCTACGACGGCCGACATGTTGAGAGTATGTCAGTCTTCCCTCAGAAGCTTCATCGGATCCAACTTCGTGATGCGTCTCGCTGGGACCAGGCTGGCCGCAACCGCCGCCGCGAGAAGAAGACACACTCCGAATGTGAAAGCGACCGGATCTAGCGGGCTTACGCCGAAAGTCGTGCTCTCACCAACCCTCACCAATGGTACAGCGATCGCCAGACCCACCAGAGAACCAACCACGCTCAGCTTGATGCCGTCACGTGCGACAGAGCGCACCACATGTGCCCGCTGTGCCCCGATTGCCTGGCGGATCGCCATCTCACGGGCCCGCTGTGTCACCGAATAGGACACAATTCCGTAAATGCCCACAGACACCAGGATGAGACCAAAGAGCCCGCCGGCGCCGAGTATCTTGCCCAGAATCCGATACATCGCGGCAGCAACCGAAGTCATTCCCTCGAATGTTGAGGGCAAGATCATTGGCAACTCATCGTCGTCGAGGCGTACTTCTGTACGGAGTACCTCCAGCATCGATTCAGCACTCGTCCTTCCCTTGACGTGAATCAGCACGTCCTCGGGGGAATCCTGGTACAACGATGTCCAGAAGTACGGCACAGCCGTGTCTTCGATGTCGACATAACGACCGTCCGCAACCACACCAATCACCTCGAATGTCTTTTCCGGCTCGCCAGTGAGGTCCTGGCCTCCACGGCGACTTGCGGCGGTAAATCGCCGACCGAGCCCGGAAGCACCAGGCCAGAATCGCCTCATGAAGGATTCGTTCACGACTGCCACCGCGGACGCTCCCAACACATCAGCGTCGGTGAACGTCCTCCCCCCCAGCAGATGAATGCCGAGCATTTTGAGATACCCCGGAGTCACCGTGTTATATGAGACGGTTGTCAACTCCGACTCAGACGGCTCATACGCACCAACCGACACGGACGCGTTTGCCAGGTTGGAGAACAGAGTGCCTTCGGCAACACGGGTAAGATGCGCTTCCTCAACTTCCGGGTGCGCGGATAGCTGACCAGCCAGATCCTTTGCGCTCTGAACCCTGGCTTCGGGTGTGGCTGCCTCCCGCGGAAGCCGCTTTGACATCAAGGCTATCCGCTCTACATCGAAGCCAAGGTCCATATTGGTTGCTCCCTGCACGGTCCGAATGGACAATGCCGCACTCACCAACAGCACCAGTGAAAGAGCAACCTGCCCTACGATCAAAATGTTCCGCAGCCCAAAACGTCCGGCCTTACGCCCTCCCGACCCGCACACCGATTTCAACGAAGGGACCAGATTCGGGCGCGACGCCCGTAGTGCGGGCACCAAACCAAAGAAAAGACATGAGGCCACGGACACCGCAAACACAAATGCCAACACCCTGTGGTCCACACTGAAGTCGAATTCGATTGGGATGCCCATCGGCAGACTAAATGTGCCCATTGCGCGCGAGGCAGCGATCGCCAAGAGAATTCCAGCAGTTCCGCCGGCCAATGCAGGGAGAAGGCTTTCGGTAATTAGCATCGCGATCAGACGCAGGCGGCCCGCGCCGAGCGACGCGCGGACTGCCATCTCCCTTTGTCTCTGCTCTGCTCTTGCCAGGAAGATGCCGGCCACGTTCGTGCAGGCGATCAACAAGATCGTACCTGCAATGGCAAAGAGAAATCCGGAGAGCGCGCCAATCGCAAGTTTCAGGTTGGGTGGAATCCGGGACTCCGCATCCGAAAGCACGGTGAAGACCCGTGCGTTCCCCCGGTCGTCCGTCCACTCGTCCGGGTGCGCGCTGCTCAGCCGGCCCCCGAGGACAGAAAGCTGAGCCTGGGCCTGCTCGATCGTTGCGGCTTCTTTCAGTCGAGCGACCACCTGGAAGTCGCGGTCTCCACGATTCTCGAGCGCCTCGGGTGTGGCTCGGAAGGTCCCACCCGGCATTCCGATCGGCACCCAAACGTCGACCTTCAGAGCCAGCAGCCGACTGACCATCCCCTCCGGAGCGATCCCCACAACCGTGAAATCGTGGCCGTTCAGGCGCAGAGTCTGCCCCAAGGCTTCGGGTGACTCACTGAACTGCTCCTGCCACAAGCGATGGCTTATAACGACGATTCGTTCAGCACTGCCCACGATGGTTTCTTCGGGAAGGAAGCCGCGGCCGAGCCGCAACGGGATTCCTAGAACCCTGAAGTAGTCGCCCGTCACGATCTCGGCCAGGAGTCGTCGGGGGGGAGTCGCCTCACCCATGTTGACCGCACCGAGCCGAATCGCCGTGGCTGCACGAAATGCTGTCACGTCGTCGAACGCATTCTGGAAGTCAGGGAATGAATTCTGGCCGTAGATATCGCCGTCGGCTTCGCTGGTGTAGACGGTCACCAAGTCTTCCGACGGAGTCTGACCACCCTGCTGTCGGAACAACAACGCGTTGGTCACCGTGAACACCGTCGTCGTCGCACCGATCCCGAGACTCAAAGAGACCACGGTCACAAGCGTTGCGAGTGGCGTCTTTGTCAGGCTGCGCAGACCGAAACGGACATCGCTCAGAACATGGGACATCGCGTTTCCCCCACGAGGGAGGTCAGGGACGAGAGTCGTGCCTATGGCTATCGAGGTTTGACGCATCTTGGATTGCAATGGCTTATGCCGAAGCCAGCGAGACAGCCGGTGTCGAACACCCGGCGCCAGCGAACGAAATGCTTGCCTGCGGTACCAACGCCTGGCCGCTCTCATTCCGTCGCGTCGGAGAATCACCTCGAATTCGTCCTCGAGGTCAGTCAGCGCAAAAGGGCGGTCGATGGGCTCGATCGCCAACGCAACGAGAAACCGATACAGCCGCGGCACAGTCACTTTGCGACGCATCTTCATGATCCGTCCCCAGACTGGGGAGCGAACCTGGTTCCCTGCATCATTCGCCTCAGCATGTTTGACGAATGCTCGGCCGCCTCACGTCCGGCTGGTGTGAGGCGGTAACGCTTCTTTGCCCGACCACCTCTAGTGGATTGCGGCAGAGATATGGTGAACTCCAGTAGCGCTTTTTCCCCCAACCGTGAGAGAGTCGCATACAATGCACCAACCGCAACAACTCGCCCAGTGCGCTCCTCGATCTCATGGCGGATCGACGCACCGCTCGCGTTTTCCTTCAATCGAGCTATCGCGAGCATCACGTGCAGTTCGAACTCAGCCAGAAATCTTCCAGACATCTTCCCTCGTTTCGGCTCAGGCAGGCGATTTAGACTACATCTGAATACATATACGGTGTTCGGTACAAGATGGTTTCGAAGTGAATCACTCGTGGTGCTGGAAGAAGGTGAGGACAAGATGCCAGCCACCGTCGGGACAGACGTAGACCGACCTGAAGGCGGCGCCAGCAACGAGCTGCTGCCACCTTCAGGTCCGTGTGTTTGAGATATCCTAGAGGCTCTTCCGTCGAGATGCAGTGAAGATCAGTTGAATTGGCTCTCCTATTGCTCGACGATACCCAACAACTCCACTTCAAAGATCAACGTCGCGTTCGGTCCGATGTTTGCGCCTGATCCGCGCTCTCCGTATGCGAGGTTCGACGGAATGACCAGGCGATACTTGGAACCGACTGGCATTAGCTGTAGCGCCTCGGTCCAGCCACCAATCACGCGGTTGACCGGGAAGGTGGCCGGCTCTCCTCGTTCATACGAACTGTCGAACTCGGTTCCGTCGATCAGGGTACCGCGGTAGTTGACTGAGACCTGATCCGTGGCAGCCGGCCTTGCACCGTTGCCTTGAGTGATCACCTCGTACTGCAGACCACTCTCCGTTGTGGTCACACCGTCCCGCTGGCCATTCTCGGCGAGGTACGCCTGGCCCTCTGCTGTGTTCCGCTGAGACACCTCTCCGACCTGCTGCTGTTGAGCTTGCTGCATTTGCGTCGATAGTTCCTGTAGCACCTGGCCAATTTCCTCGTTGGTGAGCTGCGGCTCACGATCCTCCAGGACATCTGAGACACCCATCATCAAAGACGGAATATCGAACTCGACACCAGTCCGCTTCAGGTTGTTACCGAAATCCACTCCAACAGCATAACTCGACCGCCCCTCGAACGACTCCAGGTCAGCACTCGAACCAGCGTTGCAGGCACCAACTGCCAATGTGACAAGAACCGAAAAGCCGGCGGTCGCCGGATGTTTCATGATTCTACTCCTTCAGTTGAATAACTCCGCAGCCACTCCGCGGACGACTCCGCGAGCTCCGGACAACGGTTCAAACGAGAAAAGAGAGACCCAGCCCAGAAGCCAGGCCTCTCTCACAATCCGTATTCTGTGGACCGTCTTTGCGTGCCGACAAGAACTGCCATCGTGTTTGGGAAGACCGCCTCGCAGCAGGCTGGGATCAATTCCCCCCGTCAGCGATGGCTGCTTCGATATACGCAGAGAAAACGTCGATCGGCTGCGCGCCGGACAACGAATACCCATTCACGAAGAAATTGGGTGTCCCCCGTACTCCATGCATGTACCCATCTCGAAGATCCTGCTGAACCGCCGTGGCCTTCACTCCGTCATCGAGACAACGATTGAACGCCGTCGTATTGACGCCGATGTCAGCGGCGTACTCTTTGAGGCTTTCTACCGCCAGCGACGGCACTCCCTGCATTATCAGGTCGTGAAATTCCCAAAAACGTCCGTCCTCAGCCGCGCATTCGGCCGCCTCAGCCGCCTTGACCGCCTCAGGATGCATGGACGCAAGCGGAAAGTGGCGCATCACGTACCTGATCTGATCACCATATCTCTCCATAATCTGCGGAAACGTCTCGTGGTAGTAGCGGCGGCAGTACGGGCAGTCGTAATCAGTGAATTCGACGATTGTCACCGGTGCGTCGGAGGATCCGATCGCGTGTCTCGCATCTCCTATGAGTCGCTCCTGTACCGAGGTCCGGTCCGGCGCCTGCGCCGAGCCGGCTCCCCGTGGATTTGATCCACTATCCTGCCCCACGGCACCGTTTTGCGCAGCAACATACGCGGAAGCGAAGACAGCCCCAGCCCCGAACGCCACAAGGGCAACGGTCACGGTCAGAGCATAAAACTTTTTCACGGTTAGGTGTATTAGATCACCCTCCCGGTTGAAGAGCGGCATCAGGTCCTCCAGTCGGCTAGCGGTCCGCTTGGTCCCAATCTACAGCAAGGTGGGCCACGCACACAGTTGTGAGTTTGGTAAGCGGCCAGTCGGGTCCGCTAATTGCAGCCGAACGCCACCGATCCACGACGCTTTGGCAATGGCGAGCTCGATGTGAACTGGAATCCTACAGCACGATCCTGTATTGTGCTGCTTCCGATTCTGCGCCAAGCAGTCACAGTACAAATAGGAAGAAACGGGATGGCAGCTGAGTACTCCGTAGAACTCTGCAAGAGGCTTGAGAAACGGTTCGGTGAGCTAAATCTAAACCGGCCGTTTCGTATCGAGCGCTACGACACAGGAGACGAACTCGAATACGACGTCACTCCTACCGATGCCGCTGGTGTGCCCGGCCGCGTGAAGCTGGAGATCGAGAAGTTTGTGGGTGGCGGATTCGCGGGGCAGGTGTATCGGGTCCGAGTCACAGAAGCGGAAGAAGCGCTCGACGAGGTTCTCCCGGTCAATGGCGTCTTTGCGCTGAAGATCCTGATACCGCCGAGCGGCGGTTCGCTTTTTTTCCGGAATGTGCTGCACTACATCGGCTTTCAGGGCGCTTTCCAACTGCAAACGAACCCGACGGCCGCACGCGCGGGCGCACTTTGGCAGAAGTTCATTCGACGCGGCGCACGGGTTCGGTTCGGAGACGACTCGTGCGTAAACGATGTGCACTGCACCTTCGTCGATCATACACTGGGGAGCTGCGGAGAGATAAGCGACTGGATAGACGGGCGTGTTTGGCAGCTGGAAGTCGATGACCGCGTTGATCTGCTGAAACGCTGGAGAAGAGGTAAATCGGTCGACGACAAGCTGCTCGGATCGCCGGAGTATCGCGCTAAAAGACACTTCATGACTTCGTTCGTACGCCTGCTGAACGACATGGGCGCGCACGAGTTTGCCAGGCAATACGAATGGACCACCTGTAAGAGCCAACCCAACTGCCTCAAGCGAACATCCACGGAGGGAGAACCCGCGGCCGGCCTGACCGCCGTGGACTTCAGAGCTGGGTTGACCCTGCTGCCGTTCCTCCCGATGAGCCCCGGCGACTTCCTGCTGATTCTGAAGGGGCTTGCGCGCGGCAGTCTCGTACAGTTCGACCGCGGGAACTTGAAGAAGCTCAGAAAATTCATCCAGCAACATGCCGACGAGTTTGCCGACATGGACGAGCTGCTCGACGAACTCGAGCGATCCGAGATGGTGTACCGCGATTCGCTCATCGACATCACTCACAACCACCTGAGACTGCTCTTCAGTCGGCCTCTGTGGAGACAGATCTTTTCCAGTGCTGTTGCCGGATGGCGTGTACGCGGTCTCATCGATGAGTCGCACGAGGAAGCAACTCGTGGCCGGTCATTCGTCGTGTTGCTGTTCCAGATCCTCGGCATGTTGCCATTTGTCGGGCGAGCGATAATCAAAACTTGGGGAGAGGCCGATTACAGACGCCATTACGGTGCGCTGCTAACGAGCGGCAGCTACTTCAGGAGAGCATTCAAGGGCAAGATGCTGGAGCGAGTTGTAGTCTGGCACAGATGCGGGAGAGTTGACCAGCACAAGGCCGAAAAGGTGGCAAGCAGTGGCCTCTCTTTCTTCGGTAACGCTTTCGCTTCGTTCCTGCCTCTGGGTATCCACAAATGTCTGACCGACGGTGCCTACTTCAGAGCACGCCTGTACCACCTCACGATTCGGCCGATCAAACTCTATTTCGACGCGGAGCTTCGTGAGCAGTGGCTGCGCGACATGGTGTCTGACGGACGGAAGAAGCGCATCATAAGCGAAGACGACTCCGATACGATTCTCTCGAGAATCAAAGAACCGTTCATTCAGAAGTACCTGAAGTCGCTGGCTGTGCACGTCTGTACGGTGCCCGTTACACAGGTGGTCTCGGTTTTGGTTGCAGTTGCGTACGTTCTGCTCCACCCGGAAATGCCCCGTGCCCAATCGTGGGCTATCGGACTTGGGATCATCGCGCTATTCCAGGTAGTGCCCATATCCCCCGGGTCACTCGTGCGCGGCTGCTACGTCGTCTACCTGGTCGTGCGAGAACGCAACTTCAAGGACTACAACATCGCGGTGTTCCTGGGGTTCTTCAAATACGTTGGGTACCTGGCGTTCCCGATCCAGATGGCATACCGCTATCCCACGCTCGCCCGGTTCATGGCAGCCCACTGGGCCACCGAGGCCGTCCATGTAGTGCCCGTGTTCGGCGAGAACGGCGCCCTGCTCGAACACAAAGTGTTCACCTGGTTCTACAACGTGCCGCTGACGCTCCGCGGGAGGATGCGGAGACGGGCAGAGTTTCGTTCGGCCAAACCTTCTCGGCTCTGGCACGCGCTGCCACTCGGTGCGCTCGGGGCGGCTACTCTCATCTCGACTCAGTACTTCTACGGTCAACAAATCGGGCACGTGCCGACGCTCGCCGAGATATGGTGGGCGATGTTGGCGCTGCCACTCCTTTGCGGATCAATTATCACTCTGAGCGCCGGCGGCGCGACACTCGGTCAACGGATCATCGGCGCCACCCTATTTGGAGTGTTCACCGGAATCTTCTTTTCCACTAGCGCTTTTTGGCTAGCCGGCTGGGTGTCATCACCGGTCGAGATCGTGGCAGGGACAGTCTGGGTGGTCTTCATCCTGGCAGTCCTCTCGCCAATCGGCGCACTAGCAACGGAACTCGTCCTTCCCGAACCGTAGTTGAAACCGATCGCCGCCAATACTCGTTGTGGGGTTTGCGGTCGAGATTATACTGATTAGTATATACTGGTCAGTATAAACACCTTGGCCTAATGCTGATCTGTGGAGGAACGATGGCCGCACGACGTACACCCTCGGGTCTCAAGCCGCAATGGTTCCAGATTCTTCTGGCCCTTGGAGATCACGACCTGCACGGGCTCGAAATCATGAACGAGGTCTTGGAGCGCACTGACGGTAGGATGCACCTGTGGCCGGGCCAGCTGTACGGATCGATGAAGGGCCTCGTCGACGAAGGTTACGTGGTTGAGGTTCAACAGCCACCCACATCCGAGCATGGCGGAGGCCGCCCCCGGTACTACAGCATGACCGACGAAGGATGCCGAGTCCTGGTGGATGAGGTGAATCGATTGGCTCGATTCGTGGATGCGGCGCGGTCGAAAAACCTGGTGAGCGGTTCGGAGACAACATGAACCCTCGGCTCTCCCGAGTCTATTACCGACTGTTGGTTTGGCTATACCCGAAGGTTTTTCGCGACAGATACTCGGCCGACCTGCAACAGGCCTTTCTGGAGTCGCTGAAGATCCAGCGGTGCCGGCTCGGATGGCTTGGCACGCCGTACACCTGGGCAAGAACGTTGGGCGACACGCTTGCCGAATCATTCGAGCAGCGCAGAATCCTCCGCCAATCCCGACTCACGTACGACCAAAACCCTGCATTGAAAGAACAAGCGATGATTCTCTCGATAATCCAGGACGTACGCTTCTCCGCACGCGCGCTCATCAAGAACCCCGGATTTACCGTCGTAGCGGTGCTCACTCTCGCGCTTGGGATCGGCGCAAACACAGCGGTATTCAGTGTCGTAAACACCGTTCTGTTGCGGCCCCTGCCCTACCAGAACCCCGAGCAGCTGGCCGTGATCTGGACCAACTTTGGACCTGATCTTCCGCAGAACTGGGTCTCGGGACCGGAGCTCGAAGAGATGAGGGAGTTCAGCACCGCATTCGAGGATATCGGCACGACTGTTTTTACCACTCTGAGCGTCACTGGCGATGGTGAGCCCGATGTGGTTGGTGCAGGGGGGACATCTGGGGACTTCTTCCGGGTGCTTGGTGTGAATGCCGCGCTTGGTCGCACTCTATTGCCCGAAGACGATTCGCCGGAGGCGGATCGTGTTGTGTTGATTAGCGATGGGCTCTGGAAGAGTCGCTATGCTAGCGATCCGACTGCAGTTGGCAGGACACTTCTTGCGGACGGGCGAAGCTACACCATCATCGGAGTCCTGCCACCTAGTTTCAGCCTCCTGCATCCCGATCTGCAGATGCCCGATAACATTGGGCTCTGGATCCCGATAACTCCGGTATTGGGAGCTGAGTACAATCAACTTCCACGTGGCAATCATTTCCTGCGCGCCGTTGGACGTATGAAAGACAACGTCTCCCTCGCCCAAGCCAAGGCCGACATGGACAGGGTCGCCATCGCGATACAGGAGCGAAATCCAAATTACTACGATTTCGAAGGGTGGGGCCTGACCGCATTCTCGCTACAGGGCGACCTCGTCGAGTCAGTCAAACCTGCGCTGCTGGTGCTACTGGGTGGTGTTGCGTTCGTGCTTCTGATCGCCTGCGTCAACGTGGCGAATCTGCAGCTCGTGCGCGCCACGGGGCGGGAGCGCGAAATTGCTGTTCGCACCGCGCTTGGAGCGGGCAGGTCTCGGCTGGTGCAGCAGTTCTTCACAGAGAGTATGGTGTTGTCGATGCTGGGAGGCGCCTTCGGCCTCCTCTGCGGTTTCGGGCTGGTGAAGACTCTGGTAGTACTCGCACCGGAGGCCCTGCCTCGCCGGAGCGACATCGCAATAGACGCAGGTGTGCTGCTCTTCACACTCGTAGTCACGATCGTCACCGGTGTGCTGTTTGGTTTGGCACCGATCGTCCACGGAGCAAGAAGGTCGTTCGTCAACTCGTTAAAGGAGGGCGGACAGGGATCCGGCACGGGAGTACGCAGAGGTCTCGTTCGCGACGGTCTGGTCATTGCAGAAGTGGCTTTGGCGTTGGTACTGCTGATTGGCGCAGGCTTAATGATCAAGAGCTTCATGAAGCTACAAGCCACAGACCCTGGTTACGACTCCGAGAATCTCCTCACATTGAGGGTGGCGTTACCGGAGACTAGATACGACACATACCAGCAGGTGCAGCAATTTTTCGACCAGCTGATCGAACGCACGGCGTCGCTACCGGGAGTGATTTCAGTAGGAACCATCACACACCTTCCGCTGAGTGGATCGTACGCCTCAGGCACGACCCGGGTGAACTCGAGTGAGGCCGTCCCCGAGGAGGAATGGGCACTCGAGGCAGAAAGAAGATGGGTCAGTCCCGACTATTTCCGGACGATGGGAGTGGGTCTGATTCGCGGACGGTACTTCACGGCGCTCGACAATACCGATGGAGCGTGGGTTGCGATCGTAGACGAAGAGTTCGTACGGCGTTTTTGGCCGAACGAGAATCCCATCGGGAAGCGGGTATCGATACATCGCGACGACCAAGGCGAGCCGGTCTGGCGCGAGATCGTTGGTGTGGTACGGCATTCGCGTCATTACGAACTCGGCTCAGTCGGCCGAGAACAGGCGTTCTATCCGTACCGGCAGGGATCGGAAAACGGAATGTATCTCGCCGTGAGAACCGAAGCAGATCCGATACGTCTCGCAGCCGCGGTGAGAGAAGAAGTCTGGGCGCTCGACCCCAACCAACCGGTTTCAGATGTGAGAACCATGGAGGAGTTGGTCACGGCCTCTGTGTCCCAACCGAGGTTCAATCTGCTGCTGCTTGGATCGTTTGCGGGAGTTGCCCTACTACTCGCTACCGTGGGGATTTACGGTGTGATCTCGTACTCCGTGAGTCAGCGAAACCATGAGATCGGTGTCCGCATGGCCCTGGGCGCAGCTGGTGGGGATGTCCTGGGACTAGTCTTGCGGCAAGGACTGAGTGTGACGGGTATCGGACTAGTCATTGGGGTATTGGGAGCTGTATGGCTGACCAGACTGCTGACCAACATGCTCTACGGTGTGAGTCAGGTTGACCTGTTCACATATTCCGTAGTGGTGATGCTCTTGGGTGGCGTAGCAGTCGCGGCCTGTGCCGTACCCGCGTTGCGCGCTAGTCGGGTGCACCCGGTGGTAGTGTTGAAGCAGGACTAGCACGCACCATTTATTCCTGCCGAAGCACCTCCACCGGATCGACATTGGTTGCGCGCCGGGCGGGAAAATAGCTGGCACCGAGAGCAGCCATCGCGATTAGCACCGACACGAGAATGAGCGTCACGGGATCCGTCGGGCTAGTCTCGAACAACAGACTCGACATGACGCGAGAGGCAGCAAACGAGAGGGCGATTCCTGCTCCCAACCCTATGCCGGTCATCAGCAACCCGCGGGCAAGGAAGTTCCGTAACACGGTTTTGGCGCCTGCACCAAGAGCCAAACGAATGCCTATCTCGTGTGCGCGCTGTTGTACGGTGTAAGCAAGAACCCCATAGATTCCGACAAAAGCCAGCAGGGCAGCCAGGCCAGACAGACAGCTCAGCACGAAGATACGGAAACGCGGGCTAGCGACAGCGGTGGAGTTGTCGATGCGTTCTTCGAGTTGCAGCACCCGTATCGGGACCTCGGGATCGATTGCGGCAAGCGTCTCCTGAACGGCAGGTGTAATCACGGTTGCGTCGATTGCGGTACGCAGAATGATCCATTGGTACCAGTGGGGCCACTGCGCCAACGGGATGTGGTACGATGGAAATGGATCCATATTCAGCCTGTACCTCACGTCGCCGACAACTCCCACCACTGTCAGCCATACAGAGTCGCCAACCGCGTCGACTCCTCCGATCCTCCTGCCCAGTGGGTTTTCGTTGGGCCAATATCGATTCACCATAGCCTCGTTCACCACCGTCACCAACATGCTGCCCTGCGTATCCTCAGACGTGAATCCACGTCCTGCAACAATCGGCATGCCCATCGTGGAGAAGTAGCCTGGATCCATCGTGGTTTCATGAACAACGGTCTCCACGAAACCCTCGGAGGTTTCTATCACAGCAGGGGGAGTCGACCATCCGCCAACAAAGGGCATCTGGTTCGATCCGCCAACAGAACTGACTCCCGGAATCGCTCGAAGTCGCTCGCTGAATTCATCGAAGAAACCGAGCGATGCTTCGTCTGAGCCACGGTACCTAGCCGGAAGAGCGACGCCCACGGTGAGTAGGTTTTCTGCATCGAACCCGTATTCGACCGACGTCAGGCGTGCGAGACTCCTGATAAACAACCCGGCACCCACAAGCAGTACGAAGGCCAGGGCAATCTCGGCCATCACCAACGCTGCCTGGGTTCGATTCCGCTCTCGTCCGCCCGTTGCCCCTCGACTTCCATCCCGTAACACGTTCGCGATGGGCGTCCGGATTGCCCGTAGGGCCGGCAACACACCAGTCAACAGTCCCGTCAGGACTGACAATACCGCAGCGAACAGAAGCATCCTATAGTCAACCGTGATTATGTCTGCTCTTGGCAGCCCTCCGGGGAACGCCGCTTTGAACGGCCCAAGGCTCAGAATCGCGAGCACGCACCCAACGACTCCTCCAACCAGTGACAACAACGCACTCTCGGTCAAGAACTGCACCAGCAATCTTCCACGCCCCGCCCCGAGGGCCATCCGGACGCCGAGTTCACGACGTCGTTCCGTGGCTCTGGACAGCAGGAGATTCGCGATGTTCGCACACGCTATCAACAACACCAAGGCCACTGCGCCCAGCAGGAGCACCAAGCCCCCACGGACTTCGGCAACCTCCAACGACTTGCGCGGAAACAGGCCGATCCCGTGTTCGCTCTCCTCCGGGTGCAGTTCGCCAATTCGCAAGGCGACGGCGTCTACGTCGAGTTGGGCCCGCCGAAGCGACACTCCAGCGCTCAGGCGAGCGATCACTTGCAGGTACCCTCCACTTCGTACCGGCGACGTCTTGCGCTCGTCTTCGAAGGTCACCCAGACTTGGACGCTTTGATTCGGGAAGCCAAAGTGCGGTGGCATCACGCCGACAACATGATAGGAGATGCCGGAGAGGACGATTTGTTCGCCAAGCACCGTCGGATCTGAGCCGTACCGACCCTGCCAGAGTCCGTGGCTCAGCAAAGCGAGGCCTGGCGCGCCAACCTCATCATCCCGTTCGTGGAAGGTGCGTCCGAGCGCCGGAGCGATACCAAGAGACGCAAACACACCGGAAGTGGCCATTGCACCCCTCAACCGCTCTGGTCGGTCCCCACCTGTTAGCGTGAATGACGTCGTGAAATACGCTCCGGAGCCTTCGAAAGACGAACTCATCTCGGCCCAATCTCCGTACACTTCGTACGGCACCGCATACAGACCTGCCAGCCGGCTGGGCGAGGGATTCCTGCCGGTAACGTCCGGGTCAATTCGATAGACGCTGACCAGCTGCTCGGCATTCGGGTAAGGAAGCGGCTTCAATAGAACCCAGTAAACCAAGCTGAAGATCGTGGTGTTAGCTCCGATGCCGAGCCCCAGGGTAACAACCGCAGCCAATGTGAATCCGGGTTTCTTCAGCAACAATCGGGCGGCAATACGAGCATCGTCGACAAACGTGCCAAAGCGCACACGCCAACCACTGCCGTGGCGCGGCGATGGATCCGTACTTTTTGAACCGTGCGTCGCATACTTGCAGACCATGCCCATCACATGCCTCCAATACCATACCGATGCGGAAATCCATGAACTGGATTCCATGTGCTCGAGGAATTCTTCTCTTGCGTCACCGAGAATGCTGCGGCCCACTACGCCGCTGGGCACAACTCTTCGTAACAGCCACTCGGCAGTACGTGGTGGATCCGAATGGCGTGAGGTCACGGGTTCGGCTCCCCCAACACGCTTTCCAAGCCCTGCCAGAGCCTGTGCAACGCATCACGTGACGACTGGAGCGCTCGGACCCCCTCTGCAGTCACATTGAAGCGACGCCTCGGGTGCCCGCCGCGGCCCGGAGTCGTTTCTTCGACCTCCCACTCGACAAGGCCCTTGTCGTCGAGACGCTCAAGCGTCTTGTATAGGGCGCCCCGCGAAACCCTACGCCCAGCGCGTTTGTCCAACTCACGCAGTACCGACAACGCGAACGCTTTGCCCTCGAGTCGCAAAATCGCGAGAAGTACCATCTGCTCGAACTCACCCGGAAATGTCGGCGCCATGATTCACCCCATAATGTCGGCAACGTCTACATCGATGAAGGCAATGTAGACATCGATGTCCGAACTACGCGTCCGATGTGATGATGGTTTCACCTCAGGGTCGCTAGCGCTCCTGCTCAGGCAGCTTTACCTTTGCCCGTGCATCACAGATCTCCACGCGGGAGCTGGGAGGAGTTGTCATTCTCATACACTCTTACTCAGGGCGACCGGGAGCCGGTATTGGCTGATAAAACCCAGGGATGCGGAATGAGTCGACTCTTTTCGGCCACTCGCCTCAGCCGGGTATCTGCGTCCGCACAAGTTTGGTATCTAGCTGTGGTCGCAGTGTTTGCATGCACGTGGGCACCCCTTACTCATGGACAGGAACAGCCTCCCCCAACCGATAGCGCCCTTGCCGCTACGGGAAACGGTATCGGAGAGAGCTACTGGGGAGCGATCCCACGGTCAGGCGATTCAACATCAAAGACGTACCGTGGCCAACCGATGCCCCTGTGGGAAGGAATGCTCGTGTGGCCATACCGAGTCATCACTTTCCCGCTCAAAGTTGTGTCCAGCGGAGCCAGTGAAACGCTCGAATTCCTCGATGATAAGAAAGTCATTAGCCGCATCGGCAGCTTCTTGGGTCCCCGAACAGGACCCTTTGGGGTGCTGATGCAGTTACAGGCCGGGGGGTTGTCAGGCTTTGGTGGTGGCGTTGCCTTCGAACACGATGCCTTTCTGGGGCCATCACATCGGTTCAGGCTGCACGGAACAACCACAATGAACGGAACACACCGTGCCAGTATGGGCGTGCGGTTCGCTACCGCGGCCACCGGCGAGATCGACGTGGGAGCCGGCTACAGAGTGCGCCCCAACGCACGCTTCTTCGGCATTGGTCCGTTGACAGCGGATTCCAGCGAGTCCTTTTTCACTCAACAGCTAGCCTGGGCGGGAACGAGCTACCGTCAGGGATTGGGCTTGAATCTCTTCCTGAGTGGCGACGTGCTGTTGTCCAGCGTGGATGCACAATTGCCACGAACAGAGAACAACCCACCGATAACGGCCGGATTCGCCGGTGCCTTGCCCGTAGGCTACGGTTCTACCTCCCATGGCGTCACGGTCGGTGCCGCGTTTTCACATGAAACTGTCGCCGAGACCGGGCGACCGACCGGCGGCGGGAGCCGGCGTTTCCGTACCACATACTACCGTGGCCTCGGTCACGACAGCGCATCCTTTTGGACACATCGAGTCGACTTGCAGCAGTTCGTGCAACTCTGGTATCCCCACCATGTGCTCGCTCTACGTACTCACGTCTCATGGATCGACCAAGTTGGCGCAACACCGCCACCCTTTCAACGACTGATGACCAACGACGATCCCGACCTGATGCGCGGTTTCAGAGATTTCCGCTGGCGCGACCGAGGTTTGGCCGTGTTGTCTGCCGAGTATCGTTGGCCGCTCTGGGTATTCACCCACGCAGATGCAACGGGGCTCGACCTCTACCTGCATTCCGATGTGGGACAGGTGTTTTCCAACATAGACCAGATACGCTGGGACAACCTCACTCTCTCCTATGGTGTCGGCGTGAGGGTGCTCGGCGCACGCGGGTTTGTCTTGCGGGTTGAGTACGCGCGCAGCAACGAAGCGACAGTCTGGCGGTTGCGCGGCGATCAAATCTTTCAGTTTACACGCGGCGGCTTCTTTCATGGGCGTGATCCGATACCGGCACGGTAGGCGGCCGAGCGCGATCGCGGCACTTTGCCTCGTCACCGGGGTCGGGGTGCTCGTGGCAACTCCAGAGCTGCGGGACGCACCCGTGGTCTGGCATGAGAACGACCGGCAGGACATCGCGCAGCCCCGACGTCGCGAGCCCAACCTGACCAGGGATGCGATCGAGTCGTCGTTCTTCCGCCCGATGGGCAGGCTGTTCAACCCCGCGCGCGTGGTGCGCCATGTAGGTTCGTTGTTCGGCGGCGATCACGTGCCTCCAGCCGAAAACGTCAACAGCCTCGACGAGGTACCGAACTCATCCTGGTTCACCAACCGGATCGGCCTCTTTCCAATCACGCGGGAAGACGCCGCCCGCGGACCGATGACCGGATCTGGTCCGGATCGGAGTGGGACCTGGACGGTCGTCGGAGCCAAGACCGAGGGCATAACACCAGGCTTCACGATTCGTGACGCCCGCGGCGACCGGTACATGGTCAAGTTCGATCCGCCTGGGTACGTGGGTATGACCATCGGTGCAAGTGTGATCTCGGGTCGGATCTTGCACGCCGCCGGTTACAACGTGACAGAGGATTTCGTCGTCAGTTTTCGTCGTGAAGACCTGGTTGTGGGTGACGACGTAGAGATCGATCTGGCAGACGGTACCAGCCGCACGATGGCCGAAGGCGATTTGGAGGAGATACTCGAAAGCGTCGAGGCTTCTCCCAACGGGTCCTGGCGAGCAGTCGCGAGCAAGTTCCTGACCGGCATCGATAGCGGGCCTTTCGACTGGCGGGGCACGCGCGACGACGACCCCAACGATCGCATCGATCACGAGGACAGACGTGAGCTCCGCGCGTTCCGCATATTCTCGGCATGGCTGTGCCACTTTGACACGAAGCAGGGCAACACGCTTGACATGTATGTCGAGGAACATGGGCGACGCTTCCTGCGCCACTACGTGATCGACTTCGCAAGCACACTTGGAGCAGGCGCCCAAGGACCCTTCCCTACAGCGTGCAACGAATACTCAATCGACATCGCCGCAATATTTGGACGAGCACTGACTCTCGGGTTCAAGGAAGATCCATGGCGGCGCATCGAGCGTCCGGATGGACTCGACGAGGTCGGGTTTTTCGAAAGTGAGATCTTCGAACCCAGGGGGTTCAAGCCGCTCAAACCAAACGCGGCGTTCGCGAACCTCACGGACCGTGACGGTTACTGGGCGGCGAAGATCATCTCTGCATTCAGTGATGCTCACATTGAGGCGATCGTCGCAGAGGGCAGGTACACCAACACTGAAGCGACTCGCTGGATCGCGCGAGTCCTCACCGCGCGGCGTGACAAGATATCCCGATACTTCTTCGACCGAATCCCGCCGTTGGACTTCTTCGTGAATGACGATGGAGTCATTCGCTTTCACGACCTGGGAGTCGAACGCGGTATCTACCCTGGGTCCTCAGCCCGTTACCGAATCCGGTTGTCAGCAACAACAGCCGAACGCAAGCGTGGACGCTGGACGCAATGGCTGGATCTGACAGACACGTCTGTGAATCTAGAGCGGGCTTCCGGTCACGAGGAGATCAGCTCAGTTCCGGTGTCGGAATCGCCGTTTCTTGCGCTCGAAGTCCAAGTGAACCGCATATCGAGCTGGAGTCCCGCGACGACAGTGTACGTAGCTAGAGGTAGTGGACGGGTTGTGGCAGTTGACAGGTAACACTAATCATCCGAGTATCGGGAACCTCACCAGACTACAGGTGACGATTATACACCTGCGTTGAGTCACACGCGCCGAGAAGGGCAGAATTGAGATGTCGAATTCCCTGCGCTTGAGCCCCGCCGACAGATTCTTACGTCTGTTTACGGATATTCACGAGGGAGAAAGCCCCACGGCTCTTCTCCTCACGCTGAACGTCTTCCTCCTTCTGACGGCGTACTACGTGCTAAAAGTAGTTCGTGAAGCCCTGATTCTCACCGAGTTCGGAGCGGAAGTCAAAGCATATGCATCGGCCGGGCAGGTGCTCCTGCTCGCTGCTATTGTACCCGCTTACGGAGTGCTCGCCGGAAAGGTGCCTCGCCGGAGGTTGATCAATGTCGTAACGGCAATCTGCATCGGCTGTCTGGGAGCCTTTTTCGCCCTCGGCCAGGCGGGCGTTTCGCTTGGGATCGTCTTTTTTGTTTGGGTGGGGATCTTCAATGTGATGATCATTGCTCAGGCATGGGCGTTCGCAAACGACGTGTACACGAACGACGAGGGCAAACGCCTCTTTCCTCTAGTGGGCTTCGGCGCCTCAGCGGGTGCGGTATGTGGGAGCTATCTCACCAGGGCGCTGGAATCGGTCGGTATGACCCAACTCTTTCTGATTGCGGCCGTACTCTTGGGCGTGGCGTTGGCCATCACCAACGTGATCGACGCTCGTGAGCGGCGACGCACCGAGTCGAGCGTTCCCGACATCAACACGACCGGCACTCTTCCCGCCGCGACCGGCCAATTCAGAACGGAAACCGGCGAGTTCAAAGTGCCAGACCAAGAGTACAAGCAGGAAAGCGGTCTCTTCGAGGTCATCGACGTCGATGCCGAGCAGAAGCCGGGAGATGAAGCACCCAAATCTACCGGCGGAGCAATGCAACTGGTTTTCCGGAGCCGTTACCTGCTGTTAATCGCTTGCCTGATGATGATCCTCAACTGGGTGAACACGACAGGAGAGTTCATCCTAGGCAGGACAGTCGAGCAGGCCGCTGCAGCCGCTGTGGCAGCAGGAACCGCTGGTGGTCTTTCCGAACAAGACTTCGTGAGGAATTTTTACGGTGGATTCTTCTCGGTGGTCAATCTCGCCGCCTTGCTTGCCCAGCTGTTCCTGGTGTCCCGCATCATCAAGCACTTCGGTGTGCGAGTGGCACTGTTGATTCTCCCGGTGATCGCGTTCATCGGTTACACGATTCTGGCTTTCTTCCCAATCCTCGCCGCGGTGCGGTGGGCAAAGACCGCCGAGAACTCGACCGACTATTCACTGCAGAACACGGTGCGCAACGTGCTTTTCCTGCCCACGACCCGTGAGGAAAAATACAAGGCTAAACAGGCAATCGATTCTTTCTTCTTCCGCGCTGGCGATTTGCTTTCAGCATTGTTGGTGCTTGTCGGAGTCAACATTTTAATGTTCCAGGCGAGACATTTCGCCATATTCAACCTGGGGTTGGTAGTGATCTGGATCGTGATCGCGTTGTTCATCGGACGCCGCTACGTGCGGCTTGCTGCGGCAACAGCGCAATAGAACGGCCTCAATCGGAGACGCCTTGAGCGCAGGCGAGCGCGACACAAGAGCAGCGGTAATCACGGCGACACTCACGTCGACCGCGATGATTGGCTACCAGATGGCGGCCAAGGCAACCCGCGACGCGCTGTTCCTCTCCAGTTTCGACGTGACCGCCCTGCCGGCGATGGTGATGGCATCGGCAGTGCTCTCGGTGGTTCTAGCCTTCGCCGCATCCCGGTGGATGACATCCGTAGGGCCAACACGCCTAATCCCCGTTCTCTTCGCATCGAGTGCTGTGTTGCTCCTGGTCGAGTGGGGAATGCTCGCACAGTTCCGTAGACCTGTTGCGGTCGTCGTTTATCTACACTACGGCGCACTCGGCGCCCTGCTGGTGTCCGGGTTCTGGTCCATCATAAACGAACGGTTCGACCCGCGGACAGCCAAGCGACAGGTGAGTCGCATAGCCGCAGGTGCCACAGTCGGTGGTCTGCTTGGCGGCCTCTTGGCGGAGCGCGTAGCAGCCATGTTGTCCATGGCCACGATGCTCCCGATCCTCGCCGGCATGCATTTGTTCTGTGCGTGGATGGTCGTGCGTCTGGGGATTGGTGCACCGGAAGCTAGGGCACCCGATCGAAGCGGCCACCCTTCCGGCGAGGAGACACAACAATCCGGGCTCAAGATCATCGCCCAAACACCGTACCTTCGGAACCTCATGGCGTTCGTCGTGCTCGCGACGACGGCCGAGGTGTTCATCGACTTCGTGTTCAAGGCCCGTGCATCGATGGCCTTTGGTGATGGCGATGACCTGCTGCGCCTCTTTGCGGTCTTCTACACCGGCGTTGCCCTGCTCACTGTGGTCGTTCAATCGACCCTAGGGCGCATGACTCTGCAACGATTGGGCTTGGCCCGAACCGTGGCACTGCTTCCTACAGTCCTCACCGTGGGTGGCGTCGGCGCACTCGCCATCCCCGGACTGCTGACCGCGGCCATCGCTCGAGGTGC
>JBDGYW010000019.1:0-21033 GCA_039588935.1 Gemmatimonadota bacterium
CTTGGTTGGTGAGTGGTGAGTAGTGAATGGTGAGTGGGTGAGTAATTAGTGGCGGGTGGTCTGTGGTTCCGGGCCGTTGCGGCGCGGTGATGACCCTGCTAGCCTCTCACGCCGCGCTCGCTCTCAACACCATGTAAACGATTGTAATATAAGCACTTAGAGCACACGCTTACCTCTCGACACGGTTGAAACGTGCCCAAATGGCATCGATTTGAAGCCTCATGTCGTCGATCGGAAGCTTCCAGCCAACGATCGGAAGCTTCGGGTTGTCGGTTTGAAATCGCGAATTTCGAAAATCGACGCATCAAACAGGCTTTGTGACGCTTCAAATCGGCGGCTTGAAGTTTCAAGCCATTGAATGGAGGCATTGAGCCGTCAGCCGTGAGCGTCGATTTTTGAAATTCGAAGCTTTCAGTCGTCAATTCGAAGCCGTGAATCGTCTGCCGTATGTGGGAAATCGACGGACCTGAGTTTCCGGTTATCCGCCCAAAGCATTCGAATCGGCCGGAACAACTCCTCGAGTTCGAGCACGAACTCCCGGTCTGCCCCTCCCGGCCGCCAGGCTACGCGCTCGCGTTCGACCGTCGGGAACCGGGGGTCGGTGCCAAGCTGCGTAAGGTGCACTCCGACGTAATGAGACAAACGCAGGGGCTGGCCATGGCTGTTCCGGCTCCGCGCTCCTTTTGTTGCATCGAACCCAAACGTGCCACAGCATCCGCACACATCTGCAACCATCCAATCTCGTCGCGCATCTAATGGTATAGCTGTGGGGTTACTTGGCGAAACAACCTACGCGGACCAGCCGTAGTGATTTCACAGCGTTTAAAACGCAGCGTGTTGGGCAGCTTGTCGCCAGGCAAGTGAATTCGTCGGGAGGGGACGAACGGGACCACGCAAAGCCCGGCTCGACACGCTGTGGGGTTCTTTCCGCCAAGCGCGGCGGTTCAGTAAGGCCCATAGAGAAGAAAAGCAGCACGAGCGTTCTGCTCGTGCTGCTTTTCTTCTCCCCACAACACATCCAACCCACCCAAGGCAAAAGGGTCATTCGCGGGATATCTGGAATTGCCGCCGATGCCGCTAGCTACCGACTCCGGCTAGGATCCTCCTCGTGATCGTGCAGCCCTCCCGGAACCCCAGTCGCAAACGGATTGTGAACCGGGCACCACTCCGTCGGCTCGGTGCCGGGAAAGAACCACTCGTACGAGGTCGACTCCCGAGGGCACCAGCCGGTAGCCAAGTAGCCAGTGTCGTGGTCGATGCGCCGACTAATGAGTCCGTCCGGCGTATCCCAGCCGTCCGGCGGGGATCGCCGTTCGTACACGTAGTTCATGAACTCGGCCCAGACTGGTGCCACCAATCGCCCACCAGAGGAGCGGGACATGATCTTTCGGGGCTGATCGAAGCCGATCCAAACGCCCGTTACGAGTTCTGACGTAAACCCCGTGAACCACACGTCGGCGCCGTCGTTGGTCGTGCCCGTCTTGCCGCCCGCGGGGTGCTGAAACCCACCGTTCCAGCGAACCGCCATGGCCGCAGTTCCGCGCCGTACGACATCCTGCATTATCGAGGTAACCAACCACGCGTGTGGTGTGTCGAGGATTCTCTCTCGGCGAATCTGCGGCTCCCAGATGATCTTGCCGTCCTCGTCCTCGACGCGCAGTACTCCAATCGGCGCGGAACGCATACCCAACGTCGCGAAGGCCGTGTATGCCGAAGCCATCTCAATCATCCTGACCGAGGCGGCCCCTATGTGCAGCGAATGGCCCGGAAAGATCGGGGTGGAGATACCGTATCGACGCGCCTCGCCAATCACGGCTGCTGTTCCGAGTTCCATTCCTAGGTTAATCGCCACCAGGTTGCGCGACTGGTAAAATCCCTTACGCAATGTCATGGGGCCGCGAAAATCCAGTTCGAAGTTCTGCGGCTCCCAGGGCATCGAATCCCGCGGGTCGATATGTAGACTTAGTGGTGCGTCGTCGATGATATGACTCAACGGAATGCCGGCTCGAACCGCCGCCGAGTAGACGAACGGCTTGAAGGTAGACCCGGCCTGCCGCGTGGCCTGGACCACCCGATTGAACTCCGAGTCGGTCTCGTCGCGTCCGCCCACCATCGCCCGCACGTAACCGGTCTGGGCGTCGAGAGTCACCAACGCACCCTGCAGGTACGGCGCGCGCCCTGGTACGATCGCTTCTTCGTGCTCCCCCTCCAAGTACTGCTGATACGTCATGTGGCGATACGCTCCAAACTCCTGGTTTTCGATCGCCTCGAGCTGGTTCATGACAGCCCGTTCTGCTGCAATCTGCATGTCGAGGTCGAGAGTCGTGTAGATCCGGTAACCGCGCTCGTACAACTGCATGCCGTACCTGTCGAAGAGCTGGCGCCTGATCCACTCGACGAAATAGGGCGCGACGTCGTCATAGTCCTCGCGCGAACTGACCTCGATCGGGTACGCCTTCCACTGCTCGGCCTCGAGCGGAGTCAGGAAGCCCTGGTCGCGCATCAAACCGATGACGATATTTCGCCGCTCCAGCGCGTGCTCAGGGTTGCGGCGTGGATCGTAGTACCTAGGTGAGGGTGGAACCGCGGCCAACAGTGCCGCCTCGGCGACGTTCAGGTCACGCGCAGATTTCCCGAAAAACCTCTGGGCGCCGGCTTCGACCCCGTACGCCTGACCACCCAGAAACAGTTGGTTGAGGTACAGCTCGAGAATCCTGTTCTTGTCGTAGGTGCGTTCGATCTCCTTCGCTACCAGCATCTCGCGCCACTTGCGGCGGGGATCCTTGTGGGCGGGCAACCTGTCGGAAAACACATTGCGGGCGAGCTGCATCGTGATGGTCGAGAAACCTTCGGCGAAACGCATCTCCTTCAGGTTTTCCTTGATCGCCCGCGGGATCCCCCAGTAGTCGATGCCGTCGTGTTCGTAGAAGCGCTGGTCTTCAACCGCCACGAAGGCAGCTCGAACGGCTGGTGAGATCTCGTCGAACGACAAAACCGACCGCCGTTCGATTCCCAGTTCCGTGATGAGCCTGCCATCCGCGGCATACACCTTCGCGGTTTGGGTCGGACGATATCCCTCGAGCGCTGCAATCGAAGGACACGCGCCGCCGGCACACGCGCGCCTCCAGGACCCATACGCCAGTCCCAGGCCGAGCGCAGCACAAATGCAGAGGCCCAGCCAGACCTTTTTGATCGTGCCCGAGTTCTGCCAGCTTTTGATTCTGTCACGCAGATTGATGCTGAGACGCGGCCGTGACCGCAGCCGCCCGCCTGGTCGCTTCATCGAAAACCGTCCTCCATGTAAGGAGATAACGTAGTCATCCCGGGGCCGGCTTGCCAGCGATTCAGACCGGGACTATGCTTCGCGGCCATGGAACAACTCGTTAATGAACTCGCCTGGCGGGGTCTGCTCTACGACTCGACGCCCGACCTGCCAGAACGGCTCGCCCGCGGGCCGATAACGGGATACGTAGGCTTCGACCCGACCGCGCCCAGCCTGCAGCTCGGCAACCTGGTGCCGGTGATGCTGCTTGCGCACCTCCAGCGCGCCGGCGGCAAGCCGATCGTTCTGCTTGGCGGCGGCACCGGCCTGATCGGCGACCCGAGTGGCAAACGCGCCGAAAGACCACTCCAGGACATGGACACGGTTGAGGAGAACACCGAACGGCAACGGCGTCAGTTTGAACGTTTCCTCGACTTCGAGGACGGCCCGACTGGAGCCGAGTTTCTGAACAACGCGGAGTGGCTGGTCAACCTCAAAACGGTGTCGTTCCTGCGAGACGTCGGCAAACATTTCACGCTGTCCTACATGCTTCAAAAGGAGTCGGTAAAAGGGCGCATGGATGATGGTATCTCCTACACCGAATTCAGCTACATGCTCCTTCAGTCCTACGACTTCCTGCACCTGTACCGGACGAATAACTGTGAACTGCAGCTGGGCGGCTCCGATCAGTGGGGCAACATCACAGCCGGCATCGAGTTGATCCGCCGGGCCGACGGCGGAGTCGCCCATGGGATCTGCGCACCACTATTGATGTCGGAATCAGGTGCGAAGTTCGGAAAGACCGAAGCCGGCACCGTTTGGCTCGACCCCGAGCGCACCCGCCCGTACGAGTTCTACCAGTACTGGATCAATGCGGACGACCGCGACATCGAGTCTCATCTCAAGATCTTCACCTTCAAGACCCAGGCTGAGATTGCGGACTTGATGGAGGCGCACGCCGAGCGCCCGGGGGCTCGGGCACCACAGAAGGCGGTGGCATTCGACGTGACCTCTCGGGTACACGGACAAGAGATCGCTACGCGCGCCGCGGAGGCTGCGGAGATCATGTTCGGAAGCGGAAACCCGGCTGAAGCCCAGGCGTCTACGTGGAAGATGCTGGCCGCCGAACTACCCCACGGTCCGTTGCCCGAAGGGTTCTCAACCGAATCTTCCGTTGTCGACTTGGTGAGTGGCTCGAGTCTGATCAAATCGAAAGGTGAGGCACGGCGACAGATAACGCAGGGCGGAATCTCAGTGAACGGCAGGCGTGTCACGGAGACGGACGCGGAGGTCGGCACTCCCCTGGAGGGTGGCTACTATTGGGTGCAGCGGGGCAAGAAGTCACACTTCATATTTGAACCGCGGCCCTGATACGGGCGGCCATCCCCTCGAGTTCGTCCTGATCCTTCACGGCCGGGAAGTCCTTGGGGAATCGCAAACCGAACTTGTCGTCTGGAAAACGCGGTAGGACGTGGAGGTGGAGGTGAAACACCCTCTGCCCCGCGTCCTCTCCGTTTGCGGTCCAAACGTTGAACGCCGACCCACCCGTGGCCTCCATGATTGCCGGACCCAGCCGCGCTGCTATCGTGAAGAGATGGGCGGCGAGGTCATCAGGACAGCTCACCAGATTCTCGTAGTGAACCCGCGGAATCACGAGGGTGTGTCCGGCGTACACGGGATATATGTCCATCAAGGCCGCGGCGTGCTCGTCTTGATAGACGATGGCACCGGGAGCCCGGCCTTCCATGATGGCACAGAACGGGCAGTCGCTCATGCAGACTCCGTCAAGATCGCTACGGCCTTCTCCATTTCATCCGGTGTATTATAGCAATGTGGCGACAATCTGAGCGTGCCCTCTCGTAACGCGACAAACACGCGTTCTTCTTCCAACTTCTGTTGACGTTCGAGCAGCTTCGATGGTGCCACGCACACGATCCCTGAGGAGTGCTCAGCATCGAGCGGAGACACCACCCGCAACCCGCCCCCATCCGCTGCCTCCAACAATGGCTGGCGCACCTCCCGCAACCAATCCTCGATCTGATCGACGCCAAACTCGAGCAGTAGCTTCACGCTCTCGTTCATGCCGATCAGATCCTGGAAGGGCAGCGTATTCACCTCGAACCGGCGCGCATCGGTACGTAACGAGTAATGGTATTCCGTCAGCCGCGAAAAATCGTCGGTGCCCTCGAACGCAAGCCACCCAACGAAGGTGGGTTCCAGCTGCTCCAGCAAACCCCGACGCACATAGATGAACCCGCTTCCGAACGGCGACAACAGCCACTTCTGCCCACCACAGGCCATCAGGTCCACCGGCATGGTCTTCATGTCGAACGCCACCTGACCGATTCCTTGAATTCCATCGACCACGAGATAGCAGTCGTTTGCACGACAGACCTCTCCGAGACGGGCGATATTCGCCCTGTATCCGTTCGAGAATTGGACCAGAGAGATCGCGAGTGCTCGCACCTTCGGGTCCGACACCCGGTCACACATGTACTCCTCATCGGGCCAGCCGTCAGACGTCGTTGGAGCTAGCTCGACAACGACTCCGCGCGACTCCAGCTGCTTCCATGGATACACGTTCGCCGGGAACTCGCGATCGGAAAGCAGCACGATCTCCCCCGCCCGAACAGGCAGGGCCTGCGCGGCAACGTTCAGCCCCAGAGTAGTGCTGGTAGTCAATCCAATCTCATCGGACTTGGCATTGATGAGACTCGCAATCGTGGTTCGGGTCTCAGCCAGGCGATCAAAGAGACCGGGAACGTCGATCGAATGCGGGGCCATCTTCTCCGCATTGAGTTGATCGACCACCACCCGCGTCCGTTCGGGGATCGGGCCGATTCCGGCATTGTTGAAGTAGGTCGTGTCTGCGGTCCAGGGAAACTCCGTCTGGCGCAGTCGCAAGCAGCGTTCTAGTTGGTCGGCCGAGGGTGCCGATGGAGTGGTGGCGTTCATTGATGTTTCACAACTCTTCCGCGGCATCATCAAGACTTCGAAGATCTGACATGTCACTCGCGCTGTCCAGCCATTTCCAGAGTATGCAAGCGCTGATACAACCCCCCAGCCGAGACAAGCTCGTCGTGATTACCCAACTCCACCAACCGACCCGCTTCCAAAACGGCGATCTGATCGGCGCGGGCCACGGTGGAGAGGCGATGGGCGATGACGAGGACGGTTCGATTCTCCAAGAGGCGGGCGATTGCATCCTGCACGAGTCGCTCGGATTCGGTATCGAGAGCTGAAGTCGCCTCATCGAGAATCAGGATCGGCGGGTCCTTGAGCAGCACACGCGCCAACGCGATACGTTGCCGCTCCCCACCAGCAAGTCGCATGCCGCGCTCTCCGAGCACGGTATCGTACCCGTCCGGTAGGTTCTCGATGAAAGAGGCTGCGTTTGCGGCTCGTGCGGCAGCTTCGACCGATCCCAACGGCGCATTTGCCAGGTAGCCGTATGCGATGTTCGCCCGCACCGTGTCGTTGAAGATCACGGTATGTTGGCTCACTACTCCCATCGCGCGCCGCAGCGAGCTGCGTGAGTAGTCTGTTATCGGGATACCATCGATCAACACCGCACCACGTTGGATTTCATAGAACCGCGGCAGCAGATCGACCAGGGATGATTTCCCAGCGCCGGACGGACCGACAATCGCGGCGACCTCGCCGGGCCGAACCGTGAGGTTCACATCCTTCAAAACCCAAGTATCGGGGTCATGAGCGAACCAAACGTCGCGGAACACGATCTCCCCATCCAGCCCCGGGAACTCTCGAACATCGCCGGCGTCAACATCGTCCGGCTCTATATCGAGGATCTCGAAGACTCGCTCGGCGGCGCTGAGCGACATCTCTGCATTGACCGGGAATTGCGACAATGCCTTGACCGGTGACAACAGCCTCAGCGTCACCGCCATGAACAGCAGGAACAGCTCAGGTCGCATGACATCGCCACCGCTCGTGCCGACAGACGTAACGATCACCAACAGCAGGAGTACCACAGCTACTCCCATTGTCTCACTCACCGGGTGCGCCAGAACCGCAAGGCGTTGTGCCTTCACCGCCGCCCCGAAGTAGTTGCCCACAGCACCTTTGAACCGACGGCGTTCGTACGATTCGGCCGAGTGCGCCTTCACCAGCCTCGCTCCTTCGACCGTCTCGCTCACGATCGCGGCGACTTCTCCTCTGTCGTGCAGAGCCTGCGACATGCGAGAGCGAATGCGACCCAGAATCGGGCGCATGAGGAGCGCGATACTCGGCGCGAGCAACAGCGTGAGCAACGTCAGTCGCCACGACAGGCAGGCGAGAAACACGAGGTAAACAACCACGAGAAAGACGTTCTGAATCGCGGAAACCAGAGTAGCGCTCACCACAAGGCGCGCCTGCTCCGTGTCGGCAATCATCCGGCTGACCAGTTGTCCTCCCTTCATCCGTTGGAAGAACTCCAGGCCCAGCCGCTGGATGTGTCCGTAGAGAGTGCAGCGAAGGTCACGAGCGACACCCTCCTGGATGGAAGCCGACCGTGAACCCGCCACGTACACTGCCACATTCTTGACCGCGAAAGTTGCGAGGATGATCAACACGACATTGCGGAGAGCTGTCACTCGGTCCTCGGTGAGCGCAAATCCGACGAGGGTCTCCAACACGCGTTCCACGACTTTCGCATCTTCGGTCACGAAGGCGTTTGCCGCGCCGAACAGAAGTCGAAGGAAGGGAATCAGCAGCGCGAAGGTGAAGCCGTCGAGGACTGATGCCACGACCGCCGCCAACAGAGTCAACCCCAAAGCACCGGTGTATGGACTCAAGAAGCCCAACAACCGGCGGAACCGTCGCACCTAGGAAGCTCCGCGTGGAGTCAGCAGCGCGATGGGCAGCACCACCTCCTCCGGGGTCACACCGCCATGCAGAAACGATCCACGGTACCTCGCTTGATACTCTCGTAGCTTCGTGGGATACACGAAGAAGCGATCGCGGGTCGCCAGCACCATCCTCACGCCTAGACCGCCGGCCGGCAAACCCCAGCTGCGCAAGTCCTCGACGGAGATCACTCCCTCGGCGTCTTCGGCCCGAAGGTCCTCCCCGAACTTGTACCTCAGGTTCGGAGTCGCGTCTCGTTTGGCGAACACCGTGGCCGGCGTGTGGCAGTGAATGGAACCGTGATCAGTGGTGAGCAAAACCGGCACACCCCTTCGCTCGGCCTCTTTGAGTGAGCGCAGCAGTGAGGAGTCCTGGAACCAGGTGCGCGTGAGACTACGGAGCGCGGTGGCGTCACGGGCAACTCGATAGAGGATTGCGTTCTCTGCCCTTCCGTGGGTCAGCTGGTCCACAAAGTTGAATACCAGTGCCGTCACACCAGGTTGTGATAAGTACGCGGGCAAGCGTGGCAGCAATGCCTCATCGTCCTTTCCCGACGCGATCTTCTCATAACGCACCGGTACCGACTTGCCCATCAGCTCACGAAGCTGTTCCGTCAACAGCTGATCCTCATGCGCGTTCAGGCTCTCACCGTCACGCGACTTCCACCACTCGGGGTGGCGTGACGCGATCTCGACCGGGAACAAGCCGCTGAAGATCGAGTTTCGTGCGAATGGCGTTGCCGACGGCAGGATGCTGTAGTAGTACGATTCCTCGACGTCGAAGAGTTCGGTCACAAGCGGCATCAGCGAGCCCCACTGATCTAGCCGCAGGCAGTCTACCACAACGAACATCACCGAACCGCGCTCCTGAAGCAGCGGAACCACGAACTCGCTGCAAACATCCACAGATAGTGGTGGGCGGTCTCCCTGCGGGTTAGCCAGCCACTTCGGATAGTGGTGTTCGATGAACTCCGCGAAATCGCCATGGAGGCTCGACCGAAAGGTGCTCAAGGCTTCCTTCAGACCGGACTCGTCAGTCAACGACAATCGCACGTCCCATTGTGCCATCTCGACAACCAGGTCGGTCCACTCGCGCCACCCGAGCGCGGACCCTCGTCGCATCTCCATTTCACGGAAGCGAGTGACGAAATCCCTCGCGAGCCGCTGCTGACGGATCCTGTCTCCCTCCAGCAGGCGGGTCACGACCGTGAGAACCTGGCGGGGATTGACCGGCTTCACCAGATAGTCGTCTAACTCGATGCCGATGGCCTCATGCATCGTGTCGGCTTCCTCACTCTTGGTGACCATGACCACCGGCACGGCAGGGTCGATGGAGCGGATCTCCCCTACGAGTTCCAGACCGCGTTTACCGGGAAGCTGTTCATCCAAGAGAATGAGCCCATACGGCTGACGCCTGAGCAGAGCGAGCGCGTCGTCACCGTGAGCCGCTTGTTCGACTTCGTAGCCATTCTCGTTCAGGAACAGAACGTGCGCGCCAAGCGATTCGAACTCGTCGTCCACCCAGAGGACAGTCTTTGGTCGAGGCATGATTGGAACATAGCGTCTGCATGTGGTGGGCTCAACGCGCCCTCTGGCGACCCGTGTTTCGCTTCTCTACATTCAGGCGTAGCCTCAATGTATGAACGAGCTTTCGCACCGGGTGCTTCCGGCATGAACTGTTTACTCGCTCCAACCGAGCAGTACTTGATCAGCGACCTTCAAGCTACGGCGAGGGGACCCAAGCGAAACGGTCTCTTCGCCCTATGGCTTTTCGTGCGCGTTTGTGACGGCATGGTGCCTCCGGATTGCCTGAGCGAGAAGGCAAATCGCCGCCGCCTGGAGGGATTGAAACGGCGCTTGAGCAGCCTTTCTCTGCCACCACCGCTCAGGCGAGCGTTGACCGGAAGTCTCCGCGAAATCGAAGCCGGAACAGGGGAAGCCGCCGCACTCGGGCTGCGCCAGATGGTAGCGCCAATCCGCGACGTGCTGGGTTCCAAAACTGCCGACTCGGTGTTGTCTGCGGCTCATAGTGTGGAAGAAGCGACCGCCCAGGCGGTTGCCAACTCGTCATGAATGACCCGCGTCGAATTCCCCGCGACTCTCTCACCAACCTCATCGTGCAGGTCGACAACCTTCGCGAAGGCGAGACTCCTCACGATACGGTCCCGACCGGATTCCCGTCCGTCGACAAGGCGCTGGGCGGCGGAGTCAGGCGGCAAGACCTCGTGATGATTGGCGGAGATGTCGGTGCCGGCAAGTCGGCGCTAGCATTCGGCATGGCACTCCGTGCGGCAGGGGCGGGCCACAGGGTGGCGTTCTTCTCCGGAGAGATGAACGAGGAACGCTTGATGGAACGAGCCCTGGCGATCGAGGGACGAGTTGCCGTCGATGACATCCGCGCGGCGGACCTCGCCGAAGTCACTCGATCGGCTCTCGGAGCCGCAGCGCTCAGGATTAGGGAGCTGCCTCTCCGGATATTCCCCCTCGTGGGGCTGGGGTTGAACGAGGCATTGGCCCCGGCATGGGAGTTCGATCCCGCACTCGTAGTGATCGATTTTCTCCAGTTGCTGCCACCGCCCGACCCGCGGAACTCCCTCGACGAGGAGTGTGCCGCGTCCACTCGGGCCTTGAAGGCACTCGCTTTGGACCGAACGGTCGCGTGCTTGGTTGTTGCTCAGTTGCCGCACCTCAGGACAGTCAGATCGGACAGACGCCCTAACCTGGACGACTTCGGAGCACTCGGGTCGATCAAACAGCACTCCGACATCGTGCTGGGCCTCTACCGCGAGGAGATGTACGACCCCGGGGCGGGCATGGAAGGCGCAACGGAGCTGATAATCGTGAAGAACCGGAACGGCCCGACCGGCTTTATCGACCTCTACTTCTACCAGCAGTGGATGAGATTCGAGGACATGCTCGATCCGGACCGCTGAGAACATTCATCTCGCGTTGCCGGGCAGCGAGAGAGCCGAATATATTCACGTCAGATATCGATCATTCTTTTAGCTATTCCCGGCGGAGGAAGCATGGCCGGACACAGTAAGTGGAAGCAGATCAAACGGCAGAAAGCCGTTACCGACGCGAAGCGTGGGGTCAAATTCACCAAGATGATCAAGGAGATCACGGTCGCCGCTCGCCAGGGCGGCGGCGATCCCGATGGCAACGCACGGCTGCGCACTGCGATCGAGACCGCCAAGGCCGGCAACATGCCGGCGGAAAACATCGAACGCGCGATAAAGAAGGGAACCGGAGAACTAGATGGCGTCGTCTACGAAGAGGCAACATATGAAGGCTACGGCCCTGGTGGAGCCGCCATCTTGATCCAGGTGACGAGCGACAACCTCAACCGTACCGTCGCACACATCCGCCACCTGTTCTCCAAGAACGGCGGCAACCTCGGCTCACCCAACTCGGTGGCGTGGATGTTTGACAAGAGGGGGATGTTATACCTGGACGCCGAGCGCTTTCAAGAGGATGAAGTGCTCGAGGCTGCGCTCGAGGCCGGCGCCGACGATATGACCACCGAAGGCGACCAGCACGTTATCACCACCGATCCCACGGTGCTCCACTCGGTGCGAGAGGCACTCGAAGCGACGGGTCTCACCGTCGCTGATGCCGAGATGGGGATGATTCCGCAAAACAGCGTGATGGTGGAGGGCAAGGACGCCGAGCAACTACTCAAATTGACTGATGCCCTCGAGGATGACGACGATGTCTCGAAGGTGTTCAGCAATTTCGACATCGATCAGGACACCCTGGCGGCGGTCGGCGGGTGAGTGAGCGTGTGCTGGGCATCGACCCCGGCACTGCTGTAACGGGCTACGCGGTTGTCGAACCCAAACGTGGAACACCTGGGCACCTCATCGAGTGTGGCGTCATTCGCACGAAGGCGAGACATGCGATGAGCGATCGACTCGAGATCATCTATGACGGCGTGACGGAGTTGATCGCCAGGCACAAGCCCGCTACAGTTGCTGTCGAAACAGCGTTCTTGAAGACCAACGTCCGAACAACCGTTACTTTGGGGCAGGCCCGGGGCATGGTGCTGCTTGCCGCCGCGAAAGCTGGAGCGGAGATAGCAGAATTCCCGCCGGCGACTGTGAAGAAGAGTGTCTCCGGAGCAGGAGGGGCAGGTAAAGGGCAGGTGGCCTACATGGTGCAGCGACTCTTGCGACTCAAGGAACCTCCGAAGCCGGATGACGCGGCGGATGCCTGTGCGATTGCCCTGACATATCTCATTACGTCCGGAAGGAAGCGATGATCGCGGCAATCAAGGGTTTGCTCACCGCCAAGTCCGGTGATCGTGTCGTGATGTCCACCGCGGGCGGCGTCAGCTACGAGATTGCCGTCCCGCTGGGAGTGCTGGAGCGACTACCGGGCAAAGGTGCAGAGATCGAACTCAACACCGCGTTGGTGGTAAGGGATGACGGCTGGTCGTTGTACGGCTTCGATGAACTCGAAGAACGCACGCTTTTCGAGCGATTGCTCGGCGTGAACGGCGTTGGGCCTCGACTGGCTCTGGCGATCGTCTCCACGTTGGGTGGCCCGCGAGCCGTGAGAGTGCTGAAGGAGGGAGATACAGCAGCCCTCTGCACGGTACCCGGGGTTGGCAAGAAGACGGCAGACAGAATTTCGCTGGAACTGAAGGACAAACTTCGTGACCTGGGCGCATCGGAGCTCACTGGGGCTGCGGTCGTCCCGGCGGAACAAGCCGTTCAGGCTCTCATCAACCTGGGCTACGCAGGTGCAGAGGCTGAGAAGGCTGTAAGGCAGGTCCTTTCCGAGGGCGGGGGGGACGAACCGGCCAATCTGATCCGCGGAGCCCTAAAACTAATGGTCAAGAGAAAATGAAGACTGCTGAGTGGATGTGTACTTCGTGCGGGGTCACGAACCGGAGACTTGTGCGCGACAACGAGACGCGAGCCGAGGACCGCTGCATGACTTGTCGCAAGAAACACGTGGTTGAAGAAGACGAACGTCCCGTACGGTGGCGAGCAAAAGCCAAGTCGTGAGCCGCCCCGAGATCACAACCCCTGAGGCGCTCCCGGACGACTCTTCGTCGGAGACAACTCTGAGGCCTTCGCGGCTCGAGGAGTTCACCGGCCAGAACGAGGTAAAGGAGAGCCTTCAGATCGCCATCGAAGCAGCAAAACAACGTGGAGATCCCCTCGATCACGCTCTCTTCTTTGGCCCTCCCGGCCTCGGGAAAACCACTCTCGCGATGCTCATTTCTCGGGAGTTGGGCGTCAACATCAGGACAACCAGCGGCCCCGTCCTCGAGAAATCCGGTGACCTCGTAGGACTGCTCACGACGCTGCAACGCAATGACGTCTTGTTTATCGACGAGATCCACCGCCTCAAGCCAACACTCGAGGAGTTTCTCTACCCCGCGATGGAAGATTACAGGGTGGATGTGCGTATAGCGGAGGGCCCAAACGCGCAGACCATTCCGATGAGCATTGAGCCGTTCACTCTCATCGGCGCGTCTACTCGTTTCGGCATGCTGACCCCGCCGATGCGTGCCCGGTTCGGGTTGATCGAGCGGCTGGGTTACTACCCCACCGAAGACCTTCAGATCATCGTCACCCGTTCCGCGGGAATCCTCGACATCGGCATCGACGCCGAGGGTGCATTCGAGATTGCCAAGAGAAGCCGTGGCACGCCGCGGGTGGCCAACCGACTACTGAGGCGAGTCAGGGACTACGCCCAGGTCCGCGCCGACGGCACGATCACTCAGCCCGTAGCCGAGGCAGCTCTCAAACGCCTGAACGTGGACGAATACGGGCTGGACGATATGGACGCACAGATCCTCAAGATGATCATCGAGAAATTCGACGGAGGGCCCGTAGGCCTAAACACGATCGCCGTGGCCGTGGGCGAAGATCCAGGTACGCTCGAGGAGGTTTACGAGCCGTATCTGATCCAGCAGGGATACCTCCAGCGCACTCCGCGGGGCCGTGCCGCCACCCCGGCGGCATACAGGCACTTCGGCTACACTCCGCGCTCCAAGAGCGGACCGCAGGAGAGCTTCTTCGACAATGGTGCAGGCACCTAACCGATACCACACCGACGACTTCGACTACGAGTATCCGAAGGAGGCTATCGCGCAGCGCCCGCTCGCGGACCGCAGCGCCAGCCGCCTACTCGTATTGAACCGCCGATTGGGGACGAGAGAACACAAGATCTTTCAGACCTTCGCTGACCTGCCCGACCCGGGTGACGTTTTGGTCTTGAACGTCAGCCGCGTCATACCCGCGCGGTTGACGGGAAAGCGTGACAACGGGCGTGAGGCGGAGATCCTGCTGGTCCACGCTGATGCGGACGGAACCTGGACCTGTCTTGCCCACCCCGGAGGAAAACTCAAGGTGGGACGCAAGGTGTTCTTCGGAGAGGACACTACGGCGGAGATTGTCGCCGTGCTGGGCGGTGGGCTGAGGCGTATTCGGTTTAGCGGGGCGCGGGACCCGGCGGAATTGATGGAGCAACACGGCGCCGTTCCGCTCCCGCCATATATCACCCGCCTGCCGGACGAAGCCGACACCATCCGCTACCAAACGGTTTACGCGAGAGAAGACGGGAGTGTCGCCGCGCCTACCGCGGGGCTCCACTTCACACAGGCAATACTCAATCGCCTGCAGGAAAGGGGGGTCGAACCCGCCGAGGTCTTGCTGCACGTCGGTCCGGGTACTTTCAAGCCGGTGCGTCACGAAGACCCCTCTTTACACGAGATGCACGCAGAGTGGTATTCGGTGTCGCGAGATACGGCGGTGAAGGTGAATAGAGCAAAGGCCGAAGGTCGACGCGTTTGGGCGGTCGGCACCACATCGGCACGGGTGCTGGAATCGGTCGGAGCGGAGGGAGTCCTCAGAGAGGATTCGGGTTGGACCGAACTGTTCATTCTCCCGCCGTACGAGTTCAAGATGGTGGATGCCATGCTCACGAACTTCCATCTGCCGAGGTCCACACTGCTGATGCTTGTGGCGGCCTTCGGAGGACACGACCAAATCATGAACGCATACCGCGAAGCGGTGGCGCGAGGATATAGGCTCTACAGCTACGGCGATGCCATGGCGATTGTCTGAAGATGTATGACTTTCGATTGATCGAGACCGATGGCTACGCCAGAGCCGGCATGCTGACGCTGCCGCATGGGGATGTTGAGACACCTGCCTTCATGCCTGTCGGCACTCAGGCCTCGGTGCGTACCCTCTCACCGCACGATCTCGAAGCTGCCGGTGCAAGAATCGTCCTTTCGAACACGTATCATCTACACGTTCGCCCCGGCGAAGACGTTGTAGCGGACCTCGGGGGGCTCCACGAGTTCATGGCGTGGCCGCATCCGCTTCTGACTGATTCCGGAGGTTTTCAAGTGTTCTCGCTCGAAGGCTTCCGCAAGGTAGATGAAGACGGGGTCGAATTCCAATCGCACGTGGACGGGAGCCGCCGTAAGCTATCCCCTGAACGGGCGGTCGACATTCAATGGACGCTGGGCGCGGACATCGCGATGGCACTGGATCACGTGGTGCCTGGCCAGTCCGAAAAAGCGGCTGCAGAGGACGCGCTCGAGCGGACTCTGCGCTGGCTGGAACGCTGTGCCGTTCACCACCGCGAACTCACCGCAGAAGCGCACAAACGGCAGACGCTCTGGCCCATCCTTCAAGGCGCAACCTTCCCCGACCTCAGACAGAGGTCACTACAACAAGTGCTTTCAATCGAGCAATGGACTGGGATCGCTGTGGGAGGTCTCGCTGTCGGCGAGACCAAAGATGCGATGTTCGAGGTGCTCGACGGCCTTGCCGCTTCCCTGCCCATTGAGGTTCCGCGTTATCTTATGGGCGTAGGGTTCCCGGTGGACCTGTTGAGAGCCATCGCGCGCGGGATGGACCTGTTCGACTGTGTCGCTCCAACACGAATCGGGCGCAATGGCAGTGCGTATACACCGGACGGACCGCTGCAAATCAGAAATGCGGCTCTTCGACGCGACACGGACCCGCTCGACGATTCGTGCGACTGTGAGACATGCAAGACTTTCAGTCGTGGGTACCTGAGGCACCTCTTCGCGGCAGATGAGCTGTTGGGCCTCAGAGCGTTATCGTTGCACAATGTGCGGTTCCTGACTCGGATCGCGGGAGAAGCGCGCAAACAGATCGAGGCCGGCCAGTTCGAGGGCTGGAGCGGCGAATGGATCAATCGCTATAACAGACGAGGGTCTTCGTGATAACTGCATCAATCGCACTGGGCATGGCTTCCGGCGGGTCGGCGGGCGGTGGCATGAGTATTGTCTTCATTCAGATGATCGTCATCGTTGCGATCTTCTATTTCTTGATCATCCGACCCAAGATGCAGCAGGAGAAGAAGCACAGGGCGCGGTTGGAGACGATAAAGCCCCGTGACGAAATAGTCACCGCCGGCGGAATCATGGGTGAGGTCGTCCATGTGAAAGACGACAAGCTCACCGTGAAAAGTGGGGAATCTCGGCTGATAATTCAGCGAGACCGTGTTGCGGTAGTACACTCGCCTGGTGAACGGGTCGAGGCGCACAAGTAATGACCATCCGGTCGATCCACCTCCTTGGTTCTCCCGTGCTGCGCGAGCGGGCGGAAGATGTCGAAGAGATCGACGACAGCGTCAAGGAGCTGATTCAGGACCTTCTCGACACGACGTTCGCTGACGACGGGCTTGGCCTCGCCGCAAACCAGATTGGCGTTGCCAGGCAAGTCGCTGTTGTCGTCCACGGTGAAGAGCCGCCATTCTTTCTCATCAACCCCAAGGTCGTGGAACGCGACGGGGAAGCGAAAGAAGAGGAGGGGTGCTTATCGCTCCCAGATCTGTTTGCTGATGTCGCCCGACCGGCTCACATCGTCGTTGAGACCAAAGACTTGGACGGCAACACGGTTCGTGTCGACGCGGAGGGCATCAAGGCACGAGCAATACTCCACGAAGTCGACCACTTGAACGGAGTCCTCTTCATCGACCACCTGAGCCCGTTCAAACGGCGCATGATGCTGACGAAGTGGAAGAAGCTCCGAAAGGGAAAGGTGGGCTACCTCAAGCACCTCACACCGGCAGCAGCTGGGGAGTGAATATGCGGCTGGTCTTCTTCGGCACCCCTGAGTTTGCGGTACCGTCCTTGAGGTCACTTGGTGAAGAAGGCTTCGATGTGGCTGCGGTGGTCACCCAACCTGACAGGCCCAAGGGCCGACATCACACACAGCTCATTCCGTCGCCGGTCAAGGTTGAGGCGCTGGAAGAAAAGCTCACCGTCCTCCAACCCACGCGCCCCAACGGGTCAGAGTTCCTGAACCAGCTGCAACAATTTCAGCCAGACCTCGGCGTCGTGGTGGGATACGGACACATCCTCAAACCCGCCCTGCTAGCTCTGCCGGGGCAGGGCTTGATCAATGTTCACGCATCGTTGCTGCCGCAGTTTCGTGGTGCCGCACCGATAGAGCATGCGATCCTCAACGGGTTGGGCGAGACCGGCGTCTCCATCATGCAACTCGACGCTGGGATGGACACAGGACCAGTCTACCTGCGTGTGACCACCCCGATTGCACCTGATGAGAATGCCGGCGAGCTTACGACGCGCCTTGCGGAACTTGGAGCGTTGGCGCTCATCGAAGCGCTATCGTTGATCGCGAGCGGCGCGGCCGAGAGTGAGCCGCAAGATGAGTCCGCAGCATCGTACGCACCTAAGCTCACACCTGAATTGGCCAGAATCGAATGGACCGATTCAGCGGAAACCATCTCACGGCAGGTACGTGCACTCGATCCACGAGTGGGGGCCCGAACCTCGCATCGCGGGCGAATGGTCAAGCTGTTTGGGCCTCGCGCGGCCGACGAGTGGGGAGAGAGCGAGCGCCCAGGCGATATCATCGCTACAGACCCGGCGCTGGTCGTGGCTACCGGATCGGGCGCCCTGCAGTTTCTCGACGTACAGCCTGAGGGCCGACAGCGCATGGCCGCGGCCTCATGGATCCGCGGTAGAGGCGCCGTAAAGGGTGACCGCTTCGAGTGACACCGCAGCTTCCCCGCCTGCATGCGGTAACCAACGACAAGGTTCTCGCACTTCCTGATTTCCACGAACGAGCGGCTCGAATCACATCTGCACCCAGAACTGCCGTGCACCTCCGATCCGGATCTCTCGGTGGCCGCCAGCTCGCCGAATTGACTGAGTCGACATTGCGATCGTGCGCGACCGACCACGTCTTCGTGAACGACCGGGCCGACGTCGCTCGGATCGTCGGTGCCGGCGGCGTACACTTACCCGCCGCGGGGCTTTCAGTGGCTTCCGCCCGTTCGATTGTGGGATCAGAGTGTTGGATCGGTCGCTCCGCTCACAGTTCAGAGGAAGTGGCCCGTGCCGCGGATGAAGGAGCCGACTACGTCTTCCTGGGCCCGATCTGGGCCACCGCATCTCACCCCGACCGCGAGCCGCTGGATCATAGTGCACTCTCCCGCGCTCACGATATCCCGGTCATAGCCATTGGCGGCGTCACACCTGAGAGGGTGCCTGAGTGCCTCGCGTTCGGGGCTTATGGCGTCGCTGTGATTTCCGCCCTCTGGTACGCGCGAGACGTAGCTTCGGCCGCTAGAGCTTTGTCGCTATCTTTCCCACCGTGAGTGATATTCTGACGATCAAAACGAACGGCGAGGAGAGGCAGATCGATAGCGGATCTTCACTGCTCGACCTGCTCCAGATGCTCGATCTCGACCCTCATTTCGTGGTCGTCGAACTGAACAGGAACATCGTGCGGAGAACAGTTCTCGCGGACACGCCACTGAATGACGGAGATGAAGTCGAGTTGGTGCACTTCGTGGGTGGAGGCTGAGCGTCGCACAAAGGAAGTCCTATGACAACAGCAGTCACCGAACCCGCCCAAGCACCCCTAGTGATCGGCGGCAGGGAGTTCCAATCACGGCTCATGGTTGGAACGGGGAAATACAAGGACAACGAAACGATGGTGAGGGCGATAGCAGCCACCGGCACCGAAGTGGTGACTGTGGCCGTGCGTCGGGTAGACCTCGATCGACGCAAGGAGGAAGGCATCCTCTTCCATCTCGATCCGAAGCAGTATTTCCTGCTCGCCAACACTGCGGGCTGCTATAGCGCCGAGGATGCGGTGAGATACTCGAGGCTCGCACGTGAAGCCGGATTCAACGAGTTCATCAAACTCGAGGTGCTGGGCGATGAAGAGACGTTGCTTCCCGATGTCGCCGGCTTATTGGAAGCCACGGAAACTCTCGCCCGCGAAGGCTTCAAGGTCATGGCGTACACGAATGACGATCTGATCACTGCATGCCGGCTGGAGGACGCCGGCTGCGTCGCTGTGATGCCGCTCGCCTCGCCAATCGGGAGCGGGCTCGGGCTCATCAACCCGTATAACATTCGCACTATCAAGAAACGCCTCTCGGTACCGGTTATCGTCGACGCGGGCGTTGGCACGGCGTCGGATGCATGCGTCACCATGGAGCAGGGAGTCGATGGGATCTTGATGAACACTGCGCTCGCCGCCGCAGACGATCCCGTGGCCATGGGACACGCCATGAGGCATGCAGTACACGCGGGGCGATTGGCCTACCAGGCAGGTCGCATGGAGGCCCGACAGATTGCGGTACCCTCATCGCCCACATCAGGTATGCTCGGCTAGGTGGTTTTAGGTGGTTCAAGGAACGGTCGCCCGCGAAGCGGCGCTGGACATTCTCCGCCGCGTACGTGCCGGTCAGACTTTTCAGCTGGCCCTTTCGGATGCGATAGAGGGGATTCAAGATGTCGATCGGCGACTGGCATATGAGATCTCAGCCGGAGTGCTGCGCCGCAGAACTGAACTCGACTCCCACCTGCGAGAATTGGTGTCGGGACGGTGGGAACAAACGGCTCCGGATCTCCAAGATCTGCTGCGGATTGGATTGTACCAACTGGCGTACCTCGAACGGGTTCCCGCATTCGCCGCCGTGCAGACAACGGTAGAGGTAGCGAAGCGCATCACCGGGAAAGGTGGTACCGGTCTGGTGAACGCAGTTTTGAGGCGCGCGGCGAACGGAGATCTAGCGGAAAAGCAGCCCGAACCGGGGGCAGAGCCGGGACAGCTCGCCGCTGCGTTTTCCCACCCCGGCTGGCTAGTCGAGAGGTGGGTGAAGAACCTGGGGGTCGAGCGCACACGAGCGTTGCTCGATCACAACAACCGCAGGCCGCAGCTAGTGATTCAACCGGTGAGGTGGTCCGCAGAACTACTGCGCGACCAGCTGACCGATCGAAACATCGCCTGGTCGCCGGCACCGTTCGGCGATGGATTCGTAGTGCTGGACGAGCGAGTGAAGAGCCTCCCGGGGTATCATGAGGGTGCGTTTATCGTACAAGATTCGGCCCAGGCTCGATTGCTGAAACACGCCGCAATACCTGAAGAGGTGCTTGTCTGGGATGCATGTGCGTCACCAGGGGGTAAGGCGGCAATGCTCAGCCGGCGGGGACCCGTAGTCGCTACTGAGCTTCGCTCGGAACGGATGGGGCGCTTGCGGGATACGTTGAATCGCGTTGCTTCCAGTGTGCGGCTGCTCCGCGCGGATGCGCGCTTTCCGCCGCTTGCAGCGGAGTGTGTGGACGTAACTTTGATAGATGCACCCTGCTCTGCGACCGGTACTCTGCAGAGACATCCGGACGGCAGATGGCGTTTGTCCGAGGAGATGGTGCATGCTGCTGCGCGCAATCAGGCAAGGTTGTTGAATGGTGCGGCTGAGGCGGTGCACCCGGGAGCATTGTTGGTGTATATGACATGTTCGTTGGAACCGGAGGAAAACGAAGAGTTGATTGACCTGTTCATCGAGAAGCACTCGTATTTTGATCGAGAGGGCGAAGACCTGTTCTTGTTCCCACCCGATTCCGGAACCGACGGCGGCTTCGTGGCCCGCTTGAGGCGCGTGTCA